>JAJZRT010000313.1 GCA_021802595.1 Pseudomonadota bacterium | reverse complement strand
CAGGGTCTTCAGCGACTGCAGGATGTTCTTCACGTCGTGCGTCAGCCGTGCGCCGGTGTCGTGGATCGCCTGGCTGTAGGCCTGTTCGCGCAGCGTCTGCTCGCGCACCTTGGCGGCGTAGAAATAGCCCAGCAACTGCGACAGCAATCGCACGTGCAACGCCAGCGCGGGTGTCAACGGCCGCGCCGAATACCAGGTCAGCGCCAGGCCATGGAACGCGTGGTCCATGCGATGGGCCGCGGGCTCGCCGAAGCTGCCTTCGCCGCGCGCCGCCTGCCAGTGGCCGCCGCGGATCCAGGTCAATTCATGAAGATTGCCGAGCGCGTCGCGCACGAAGGATTCGGGATCGCGCTCACGCTCGGCCAGCGTTGCCAGCCGCTGCGCCCAGCCTTCGAACGGCAGCCCCACCGACAGCAGGTAGCGCGACGTCACCTGCCCCAGCCCGGCGAAGCCGGCGCGCGGATTCCACAGCCACGACAAGGCCAGCAGCAGTGCCGCCATCCCCAGCAGGGTCTGCACCAGCGCCCACGCATAACTCACCCTGGCCACCGCCACCACGGCAAACACGCCCAGCGCCATCACCATGATGAGCAGCGACAACATGAGCCCGTAGATGAAATCGAGCGTCGACGAGGCGCTACGCTGACGACCGGCCGGCAGGAACAGGATCGCCAGCGGAAGCAGCGGCAGGCCGTAGCGCACAACGATCCGCAGTTCGTCGGTCTGTGAAGCATTCCCCAGGCTTTGCGGCAGCACCCACGCCAACAACAGGGCAAGCAGGTAGGCCAGCGCAAGCAGGTAAGCCAGACGCGGCCCGCGTTCGCTTTGCGACCCCGCCACCGCCCCCACCAGGCCCGCCAGGATCGCCAGCCACAGCGCCATCACCCAGGTGCTGTCCACCAGCACCAGCAACGCAGCCATGGCAAACACCGGCAGCGCCAGCCGCGGCTCGATGCGCGCCTCGCTGCGCACCAGCGGCTGCCACAGCAAGAACAGTCCATAATGCGCCAGCAGGAAAGCGCGCGTCACGGTCGTGTCGGCGTCGAACACCACGGCCGCATGCAGGGCCAGCAGCATCAAGCCCAGCCAGCGTCCCGGTGCGACTCGGGTGAAATACGAGACCAGCAACGTCAGCCAGGCCATACGCGGTACGGTTTCGATGCGTTCGGTCATGAACGGGGAAGCGGGGAGGAATACGGGAAAATCAGCATGCCACTGCTAACGGCATTCCGCCCTGGAAATGGAGGGACAGGCACAGGAAACCCCACCAATTCTGACGGAAACCCGGCACGGGCGTCGTATTCTCGTCAAAACAGGGCCGTGCAAGACTCATCGAACCACATTTTCTCATTTTTAATCAATACATTACACCACACTCCTAGGTGGCACATATTTTGCAGATTGGCCCAACAGGCAATAACAACCGGAGAGCCCAACCATGCCGCACCCCCATTTCGCGCGACGTCAGTCGGGCTTCACCCTGATCGAGATCGCCATCGTGCTGGTCATCATCGGCCTGCTGCTTGGCGGCATCCTCAAGGGCCAGGAACTGATCAACAGCGCACGGGTGAAGAACCTCGCCACGGATTTCCGCAACATCCCGGTTTTCATCTACGGTTATCAGGACAAGTTCAAGGCGCTGCCCGGAGATGACGCCGCCGCCGTCGCCCACGTAGGCACGTCAACTGTCACGCCCGGAGTCGGTGACGGCAACGGTAGCATCAGCGGCGCTTGGGACAGCACGACCCAGACGGACGAATCCTATCTGTTCTGGCAACACGTCCGCCTGGCAGGCCTCGCCCCCGGTTCCACCACGCTCGGTGCCGCCGATTATCAACAACGCAACGCGGTCGGCGGCGTCGTCGGCATCCAGGGCACCGCGCCGTTCACGGGCATGACGGGAACCTACTTCATCTGCTCAGGCAGCATACCCGGCAAATATGCCAAGCAGCTCGACAGCCAACTGGATGACGGCAATACCGCGACGGGCTCGCTGATGGTTGGCACCGTTACGAGCCCCGCAGGTGGACCGACGCTGACCGCGAACATTGTCGACTCCACAACTTACACCGTCTGCATAGGCGTCTGATCTCTACGCCCTGCCGTACCCGGCCCGCCTCGGCGGGCTTTTTGTTGCGCCCTATCCCTGCAGCACCCTGAACTCCGCCGCCGCCAGCCCGTCGGCGGCGCCGCGCAGCATCAACACATCGCCCACCTGAATGCGCGTGTCGGGCTGGGGATCGACGCCCTTGATGCCCTGGCGGCGGATCGCCACCACATCGACCAGTAGTTCGTCCAGCTTCAACTCTTCCAGGGTGTGCCCGGGCGCAGCCGCGCCCTGCGTGACCAGCACGGTATGCAGGCGCGGCTGGCTTTCCTGGTCGAGTTCGTCGTCGACGTCGCTGGCGCCGCGGAAAAAACCTCGCATCATGGCGTAGCGCGTTTCGCGCACTTCTCGGATCCGCTTAAGCACCTGGCTCAAGGGCACGCCCAGCAGCATCAGCGCGTGCGACGCCAGCATCAGCGAGCCTTCCATCACCTCGGACACCACCTCGGCCGCCCCCGCCGCTTTCAGCGCGTCGATGTGGGTGTCGTCGATGGTCCGCACCACCACCGGCAGTTCCGGCCGCAGGTCGCGCACATGACGCAGAATGGCCATGCTGGAGGGCAGGTCGGAATAGGTCACCACGATGGCCTGGGCGCGGCTCAGGCCGGCCGCGACCAGCACTTCGCGCCGGCTGGCATCCCCATACACGACGCTGACGCCGGACGCGGCCACCGCACGGATGCGCTCGGGGTCGGCGTCGAGCGCGATGAAGGTGATGCCCTCGGCCTCCAGCAGGCGCGCCAGATTCTGGCCGCTACGCCCGTAGCCGCAGAGGATCACGTGCTTTGACTTGCCGAAGGTCTTGACCGCGATGTCGTGCACCTCCTTGGCGCGTCCCGCCCATTCGCTGCCCGCAAGCAAGCGGGTCAGCACGTCCATGCGGTGGATCAGGAACGGAGCGACCAGCATCGAAAGCACCATCGCCGCCAGCACCGGCTGGGTGATGTGCGGGCCCAGCAATTTCAGATCGGCCGCCTGGGCCAGCAGGACGAAACCGAATTCGCCGGCCTGCCCCAGTGCCAGCGCGGTACGCACGGCGGTCGGGCGGGTGCTGCCGAAGGCCATGGCCAGGCCGGCAACCAGCACCCCCTTGCCGACGACGATCGCCGCGACCAGCAGCAATACGTCATACCAGTTCAGCATGACCTGCACCAGGTCGAGCCGCATCCCGATGGTGACGAAGAACAGGCCCAGCAGGACATCGCGGAAAGGCTTGATGTCGTCTTCCACCTGGTAGCGGTATTCGGTTTCGGAAATCAACATGCCGGCCAGGAACGCGCCGAGCGCCAGCGACAAGCCGGCGCTCTCGGTCAGGAAGGCCAGCCCCAGCGTGAACAGAAGCAGGTTGAGCGTAAAGAGTTCGGGCGATTTGTGTCCCGCCACCCACTGGAACCACGGGCGCATGATGCGCTGACCGACGAACAGCAGAAAGCCCAGAACCCCCACCGCCTTGAGTCCTGCCAGCGCCAGCTCGGTCGCCATGGCGTCGGCCTGCTTGGCAAACGCCGGCACCAGAATCAGCAGCGGCACCACGGCCAGATCCTGGAACAGCAGCGCGCCGAAGATCTGGCGCCCGTGCGGCGTCTGGATCTCCAGCCGCTCGGCCATCAGCTTGGACACAATGGCCGTGGACGACATCGACATGATGCCCCCCAGCGCCAGCGCCGCAAGCAGCGGCAAGTGAAGCAGCCAGGCGATCGCCGCGGTAAGCACGATGGTCAGCACGACCTGTGCGCCGCCGAAACCGAACACCGTCATGCGCATGGTCATCAGGCGTGCCAGGCTGAATTCCAGGCCGATCGAGAACATCAGGAACACCACGCCGAACTCGGCCAGGTAACGCGCTTCCTCGCTGTCCGGAATCCAGCCCAAAGCGAAGGGGCCGATGGCGATGCCCGTCACCAGATAACCGAGCATGGTCGGCAGGCGCAGGGCGCGCGCCGCAGCGGCCACCAGCACGGCAACCGCAAGCAGGATCAGGACGAGCTGGAGGCTGGAATGCATCGAGGAAAACGAGGAGGGGAAAGCAGGCTTTAGTATACTTGCCGACCATGCGCGCCCAACCCATCCCCCCCGAACATTTGCTTGCGCTCGCGCGTCAGGTGCTCGATATCGAGGCCGACGCCCTGCGCGTCCTTTCCACCCGGCTCGACGCCGGGTTCGTCGATGCCGTGCAGTTGGTCCTGGCATGCCGCGGCCGCGTGGTGGTGTCGGGAATGGGCAAGTCGGGCCACGTCGGCAGCAAGATCGCCGCCACCCTGGCGTCCACCGGAACGCCCGCCTTCTTCATGCATCCGGGCGAGGCCAGCCATGGCGATCTCGGCATGATCACGCACGACGACGTGGTCCTGGCGCTGTCGAACTCGGGCGAGAGCAACGAAATCGTCAGCATCGTGCCTCTGATCAAACGGCGCGGCGCCAAGCTCATCGCCATGACCGGCAATCCCGGGTCGACCATGGCGCGTGAGGCCGACGTGCACCTCAATGCCGCGGTCGACAAGGAGGCCTGCCCGCTCAATCTGGCGCCGACCGCCAGCACCACCGCGGCGCTCGCGCTGGGCGACGCTTTGGCAGTGGCCCTGCTGGATGCGCGCGGCTTCTCGGCCGACGATTTCGCCCGCACCCATCCCGGCGGCAGCCTGGGCCGGCGCCTGCTCATCCATGTGCGCGACGTCATGCACAGTGGCGAGGCGCTGCCGAAAGTCGATCGTGACGCCACGCTCAAGGCCGCGCTGTTCGAAATGACCCGGAAAGGGCTTGGCATGACCGCCGTGGTCGACGCCGCCGGCAAGGTGGCCGGCCTGTTCACCGACGGCGACCTGCGCCGCGCGCTGGAACATGTGCTGGACCTGCAGCAGGCGAGGATTGCCGACCTGATGACCCGAAACCCGAAGACGATCCGCGCGGACGAACTCGCCGTCGCGGCAGTGGAAAAAATGGACACGCTGAAAATCAATGGCCTCCTGGTGGTCGACGCCGACAACACCCTGGTGGGCGCGCTCAACATGCATGACCTGCTGAAAGCGGGGGTGGTGTGATGACGGCCGACCTCATCGCCCGCGCACGGAAAATCCGGCTGATCGCGTTCGACGTCGATGGCGTGATGACCGACGGCACCCTGTTCCTGGCCGACGACGGGCAGGAATACAAGGGCTTCAACTCGCTCGACGGCCACGGCCTGAAAATGCTCAAGGGCAGCGGCGTCGAGCTCGCCATCATCACCGGCCGCAGTTCACGCGTGGTGGAAAAC
>JAJZRT010000312.1 GCA_021802595.1 Pseudomonadota bacterium | reverse complement strand
CGGCAGCTACCCCGGCCGCCGCCAACAAACCCCTGGCCGTGGTCGACGGCAAGCCCATCCCCGCCCTGTATGGCGATCTGGTCAAGCGCGAAATGGCCCAGGGCCAGCCCGACTCCCCGCAGCTGGAAGCCCGCGTCCGCGAGTCCCTGATCAACCTCGATCTGCTGTCGCGCGCTGCGCTCGACAAGGGACTCGACAAGGAGCCGAACCTGGCCGCTGCGCTCGATATCCGCCGCAAGGACCAGCTTGCCAAGGCCTACCTGGAAGACTACGTCAAAGCCCATCCGGTCACCGACGCCGAAATTCAGGCGATGTACGACAAGGCAAAAACGGAGCCGATGGAGCCGGAATACCGGGCCCATCACATCCTGGTGAAATCCGAAGCCGAGGCCAACAAACTGGTCGCCGAGATCGACAAGAAGAAGGCGAAGTTCGAGGATCTGGCGAAGAAATATTCCCAGGACCCTGGTTCGGCCAAAAACGGTGGCGCACTCGACTGGTCCGACCGCCGCGCCTTCGTGCCCGAGTTCTCCGAGGCGCTGGCCAGTCTGAAGAAAGGCGAGATCACCCAGAAACCGGTGAAGACGCAGTTCGGCTACCACATCATCCGCCTTGACGATACGCGCACCCCCAAGCTGCCGCCGCTGGATGCCGTACGGGGCGAAATCGTCAAACAGATCCAGCAACAGCGCGTCCGTGATGCCATCACGGCCGTGCGTGCCGGTGCAAAAATCGAGTAATCCGCTAATAATATAAACGGGGCTTCGCCCCGTCTTTACCTGACAGGGAGCCGACCATGGCCAAAGAATACAACCACCTGCAAGATATTTTCCTCAACACCCTGCGCAAGGAACGCATTCCGGTGTCGGTGTTTCTCGTCAACGGGATCAAGCTGATGGGGCGAATCGAATCATTCGACCAGTTTGTGGTGTTGCTGAAGGGTCAGGATCAGGCTGCCCAGATGATCTTCAAGCACGCCATCTCGACCATTTCGCCTTCGCGCGAAGTGGTGCTGCCGCAGCGCGACGCCGAGGCGTAAGCTCCTTCATTCCCGAGGGGCGGCCAGCAATTCGGCCGCCGTTCGCGCGTCCACCAGAACCGCGCTTCCGCCGCGATAGGCCTGCTTGTGGCGTGCAGAAATCGCAGCCAGCCTGCGGCTGCCGCCGTCCAGATACACCACGGCATAGCCTTCCGGATGCGCAGCCAGCCAGGCTGGCGCACTTGCCCCGTTCAACTCCACCAGCGGCGTTTTCAGCCTGCCGAGAAACTGGTATTGCGCGTGGTAGGTCGCGATATTCGCAACCGGGTGTCCTTCGTCCTGCACCTGTCTGACCGCTTGGGCCATTGGCTTGACGTCGTACATGGGTTCGATCGAACGCATTGCGGCCACTTGCACCAGCGCCATCACGCCCGCGCCGAGCAGCGCCAGATTCGGTACCGGCGGCGTGCCACGCCGGCCCGCCACCCAGACGGCCCCCGCCAGCGCGATCAAGGCCGCGCCCGGCCACACCGGCGGCAAGGCGATAACCTGGCTGCGCAAGGCCGCAATCTGCCCGGTGGCTGCCAGGAGCAGCACACCGCCCAGCAGCGCCGTCAGCAACGCCGGCAGGCCGACACGGGCGTCCCTGTGCCCTGCCAGCAGCCGCGCCGTCAGCAACGCAAAGGCGGGAAACAACGGCACCAGATAATGCGGCTGCTTGCCACTGATGAAGCAGAAGGCGACGAACACCGGCAGCATCCAGGCCAGGCAAAAGCGCGAGCCGCGATCGAGGCCGGCACGGTGAAGTTGCGCCAGCGCCTTCCACCAGGCCGGCCAGGCGAACCAGGGGAACAGCAGCAGCGGCAGCAGCGGCACATACCACCAGAACGGGCGCCGGTGCGCAAAGGACTCGACCATGCGGTTGGCTGTCTGGCCCCAGAAAATCGCATTGCGATAGGCTTCACCGCCGGAAAAGCCCGCCGGCAACGCCCACGCCAGCGCGATGGCCGAGCCCAGCAACACCGCCAGCAGCAGCCCGCCGAACCAGCGGCCCCAGCGAAGGCCCGGATTCCACCACGGGGCCAGCGCAGCGACCGGCAACAGATGCAGCAGGATGACCGGCCCCTTGGTCAACATCCCCATCCCGATCGCGAATCCCAGCAGGGCGAAGCCGCTGCGTTTCCCTTCCGTGGCGGCCAGCACGCCATGCAGCCCGGACAATACCCAGAAGGCCAGTATCACGTCGAACATGACCGAGGTGGAAAAGACGATCCATAGCAGCGCGCTGGCCAGCACCAGCGCAGCCTGCCCGCCAAGGCCGGCATGCTGTGGCCACAGGCGACGGGCGAGACGACAGGTCAGGAACAGCCCGCCGGCAGAAAACAGCGGCAGCACCAGACGTGGCCACCAGTCGTTGACGCCGAACAGCGCCCAGCCCGCCTGGAACATCCAGAACAGGAAAGGCGGCTTGTCGCTGTAGGGCGCACCGTTCTTGAACGGCACCAGGAAGTCGCCGCGCAGCCACATTTCCCATGCCACGCTGACGTAACGCGTTTCGTCGATCGGTGTCAGCGGCCGTGTCAGGATCGCCACCCCCGCCAGGGCCACCAGCAACAGCAAACCCAGGAGGAAGGGCATGCGCCCGGTGGAATCAGGATTGGGTTGTGGATGCATGCTCATCGATCTCGGTTTCATCCAGCGCGGCGTCGATCTGCGCATCGAGACTCTGGCCGTGACGGAAATGCCTGTAGAGGTAGGCACCCAGCGCGCCCGAAATCAGGAACAGGCCGATGGCCAGCGCGAGTTTAAGGGTGGGGGCGATGTGGACGCCGCTGCCGACCAGCGCGAACACCAGCGTCTGCGGCAGATACCCGAGCAGCGTGCCGGCGAAGAAATACATGGGCCGGATACTGGAAATCCCCGCCGCCAGATTGGTCAGCAGATTGTTGCCTACCGGCAGCAGGCGAACCAGGACGGTCATGGCAAACGGATGGTCGTGGATGAAGCGATCGAAGCGCCCGGCGCGCTCGCCCAGCCGCGCACGCAGCAGTCCCTTGCCGAACAGGCGCGCATAGGCGAAGCTCAGCATGCTGCCCAGCAAGGCAGCCAGTGCGCCGAGCAGCGTTCCCAGCCCGACGCTGAAGGCATACCCGCCCAGAAAGGCGATGATCTGGCGTGGCAGACCGATGGCGGTAAACAGCCCACCCATCATCAGAAACAGCAGCGCCCCGTTGACGCCGTGCCCGCGCACCCGCGCATCGATCCAGGCTGCGTCGATGCTGCTGCCAAGATCGCTGGACTCGAACAGATAACCCAGCAGCGCCAGACTCAGGATCAGCGCCAGCCCCTTGACGATGACGCGGGCCTTCATCTACAGGTCTGAATCGGGCTCGATGACCGGCAGCCGCACACGCCGCTGCAGCCAGGCCACGCCGAACAGGTCGACGATGCCCACCCACAGCCGGTTGTGGACGCCGTATTTGGAAGTACCGCGCTCACGTGCACGATGATGGACCGGAACCGAGACCACCGCGCCGCCATTGCGCATCACCAGCGCCGGCAGGAAGCGATGCATGTGGTCGAAGTTGGGGAGCTGCAGGAAGGTCTCGCGGGCGAACACCTTGAGGCCGCAGCCGGTGTCCGGCGTGTTGTCCTTCAACATGCGCGCACGTACGCCGTTGGCGATCTTCGAGGAAATGCGACGGATGAATGTATCGTTGCGCTTGGAACGCCAGCCGGCCAGCAGTTCGAGGTTGGCGGGCTGCGCAGGGTCGGCCAGCTTCGCCAGCAGCGCCGGGATATCGGCCGGATCATTCTGGCCGTCGCCGTCGAGCGTGGCAATCCACTCGTGACGCGCCGCGAACACTCCCGACGTCACCGCGCGGCTCTGTCCGCACGAGGCGCGGTGCCGGATCACCCGCAGCATGGGAAATTCGGCCTTCAGCGCCTCAAGCCTGGCCTGGGTGGCATCGGTGCTGCCATCGTTGATGTAGAGGATTTCGAACGTGGTGTTGCCGGACAGCGCCGCCGCGATTTCGCGCACCAGCGGTTCGACATTGTCCTGTTCGTTCTTGACGGGGACAACCACGGACAGCCTGCCGTGGTAGGCATATTTCGGCATGAATATGGCCTGGTCGTATTGTGTTGGCGGAGAGGGGGGGATTCGAACCCCCGTCAGGATATTATCCTGAACACGCTTTCCAGGCGTGCGACTTAAACCACTCATCCACCTCTCCGAGAGCGGCGCATCATACCGGAAGCGCCCCCGAGCGGCAAATTGAAATGGAGATCGCACAGTCCGTGCCGCACAGGCAGAAAAAACGGGAACACCTCTTGAATTCCGGTCATTCGCCCCCATTTGCGGGCAAGAACCAACTGGGAGCCCACATGCAGGACGAACTCAACCCCCCCCCGGCCGATACCCACGCCGACAAGGAAACCATGCCCAGCCTGGAGGAGTTGCTGAAAGCAGCCGAACTCCAGGCAGCCGAGCACCACGACGCCTGGCTGCGCGCCAAGGCGGAAACCGAGAACATGCGCCGCCGTGCGGCGGAAGACGTCGACAAGGCGCGCAAGTTTGCCGTGGAGAATTTCGCCAGCGAGCTGCTGGCGGTCAAGGACAGCCTGGAAGCCGCGCTGGCGACCGAGTCGCCGAGCGTGGACACCCTCCGGAGCGGCATCGAACTGACCCTGAAACAGCTGGTTGCCGCTTTCGGCAAGTTCAGCCTGAACGACATCAATCCGATGGGCGAGAAATTCGATCCGCACCAGCACCAGGCGATCCAGATGGTCGAATCCGACCAGCCGGCCAACACCGTGGTGACGGTGCTGCAGAAGGGCTACCGCCTGCACGACCGCACGCTGCGGCCGGCGCTGGTGATGGTCGCCAAGGGCAGGGACGCCTGACCCCGACCGGTTGAAGGCCGGCGCTTGAAATAGCACCGCCCTCCCCCACATTCAAATCAATCCAAACTTTTAGAAGGAAAACATCATGGGACGCATCATTGGCATTGACCTGGGCACCACCAACTCCTGCGTGGCGGTGATGGAGAACGGCACGCCGAAGGTGATCGAGAATGCCGAGGGCGCGCGCACCACGCCGTCGATCGTCGCCTACGCCGAGGACGGCGAGATTCTGGTCGGCGCACCGGCCAAGCGCCAGGCGGTCACCAACCCGAAGAACACGCTGTTCGCGGTCAAGCGCCTGATCGGCCGCCGCTTCGAAGAGAAGGAAGTGCAGAAGGACATCGGCCTGATGCCCTACAAGATCGTCAAGGCCGACAACGGCGATGCCTGGGTCGAGGTGCGCGGTCAAAAAATGGCGCCGCCGCAGATTTCTGCCGAAGTGCTGCGCAAGATGAAGAAGACTGCTGAAGAC
>JAJZRT010000311.1 GCA_021802595.1 Pseudomonadota bacterium | reverse complement strand
GGCATGGCCAAGGTCATCATCAACGCGCGGACCGGCTCCGTGGTGATGAACCAGGCGGTCATGCTGGATCCCAGCGCGGTGTCTCACGGCAACCTGTCGGTCATCATCAATACCCAGCCGGTCATCAGCCAGCCGGCGCCGTTCTCCAAGGGCGAGACGGTGGTCACCGCGCAGTCGCAGATCGAGATCCGCCAGCAGCCGGGCGAAGTCATGCTGCTCCGGAACAGCGCGTCGCTCGCCGATGTGGTGAAGGCGCTGAATTCCATCGGCGCGACGCCGCAGGACCTGCTGGCGATCCTGCAGGCCCTGAAGGCCTCGGGTGCGCTGCACGCGGAACTGGAGGTGATCTGAATGATCGGCGGCGCCGACCTCACCTCCAAGTTCGCGCTCGACGTCCAGGGCGTGAGCCAGCTCAAGCTGGAGGCGAAGCAGTCCTCGCCCGAGGCACTGAAGGCGGCGGCGCAGCAGTTCGAGGCGGTGTTCATGAACATGCTGATGAAAAGCATGCGTGAGGCAACGCCGCAGGACGGCATGTTCGACAGCGAACAGACCCGCATGTACACCGCAATGCTCGACCAGCAGCTGACGCAGAAACTCGCCAGCCGCGGCATCGGCCTGGCCGACATGATGGTGCGCCAGCTTTCGCGCACCCTGAATGCGCCCGCGGTCGACGGGGCAGCGCCTGAAGGCAAGGCCGGCCTGCCGCTGAATGCGCCGCAAGAGGGGCTGCGCGTTCAGGCCCCGCAAGATGGCATCCCACTACTGCCGGCGCCGGCGGGCGCCCAAGGGGACGCCGATCCCCTGCGGCTCAAGGCCCCTGCGCATGTTGGGGCCTTCGTGCAGAAACTGCTGCCGCATGCCCAGGCAGCGAGCGCCAGCAGCGGCATTCCCGCCAGCTTCATGATGGGGCAGGCGGCGCTGGAAACCGGCTGGGGCCGCAACGAGATCCGCGGGGCCGACGGCCAGAACAGCTACAACCTGTTCGGCATCAAGGCGGGTGGCGGCTGGAAGGGCCGCACCGTCGACGTCGTCACCACCGAATACGTCAACGGCAAGCCGCAGAAGCAGGTCGACAGCTTCCGTGCCTACGATTCCTACGCCGACGCCTTCCGCGACTATGCCAGCCTGCTGCGCAGCAATGCGCGCTACCAGAGCGCGATCGCCCAGGGACAGGATGCCGCCGGCTTCGCGCAGGGCCTGCAGCAGGCTGGCTATGCCACCGACCCGGGGTATGCCCGGAAGCTGATGGGGGTGATTCGACTGGTCGAAACGACCTGACTCAAGAAAAGTCCGGTTTGGCCGATTCACCTGTCAAGCGAACGCATATCCCCTTTCCCCATGACCCTTGCGACCAGATAGATGGCTACCAACATCCTCAGTATCGGCCAGAGCGCCCTCACTGCCGCACAGGTGGGGCTCAGCACGACCAGCCACAACATCGCAAATGCGTCGACGCCGGGATACAGCCGCCAGGTCGTGATCCAGGGCGCCGCCCAGGCGCAGAATTTCGGCTACGGCTTCCTGGGGCAGGGCACCGACGTCTCCACTATCCAGCGCGTATACAACGATTATCTGGGCGTGCAGGCCCAGTCGGCGCAAGCCTCGAAAAGCGGGCTCGACAGCTATTACACGCAGATCCGGCAGATCGACAACCTGCTGTCCGATCCGGCATCCGGCCTGTCGCCGGCGTTGCAGGATTTTTTCAGCGGAATCCAGAACGTCGCCTCGAATCCATCGAGCGTGCCGGCGCGCCAGTCGGTCCTGTCGTCGGCCGATTCGCTGGTTGCGCGTTTCCAGAGCCTGGCCGGCCGGCTCGACGAAATGGACAAGGGGGTCAACAGCCAGATCCAGTCAAGCGTTACCGAAATCAACTCCTATGCCGACCAGATTGCACAGCTGAACGACGCCATCGGCAAGGCTCAGCGTGCGACCGGCCAGCCGCCCAACGACCTGCTCGATCAGCGCGACCAGCTGGTGATGAACCTGAACAAGGATATCAAGGCGACGGTCGTCAGGCAGGGCGACGGTTCCTACAACGTGTTCATCGGCAATGGCCAGCCGCTGGTGGTGGGAGTGACGACCTCCAGGCTCAGCAGCGTGGCTTCTCCCACCGATCCCTCGAAAATCGAGGTGGCCTACCAGGCCAGCAACGGCAGCACGGTCCTCATCGGCGAGTCGAGTCTCGCAGGCGGTAGCCTGGGCGGCCTGCTCGATTTCCGCAGCAAGACGCTCGAACCGGCACAGAACGCCCTCGGGCGGGTGGCCATCGGGATGGCCAGCACGATCAATGCGCAGCATCGCCTGGGACAGGATCTCAACGGCAACCTGGGGGGCGACCTGTTCACGCTGGCGGCACCCAAGGTCAACGCCAATGCGGCCAATACCGGCTCGGCCACCGTGACCGCCAGCATCAGCGACGCCAACGCGCTGACCACCAGCGATTACCGTTTGCAGTATGACGGAGCCAATTACACGCTGACCCGGCTGTCCGACAATACCGCCACGACCTTCGCGCCCGCGGCGCTTCCGAAGACCGTGGACGGCGTGACCCTCAATGTGTCGACGGCCCCCGCGGCGGGCGACAGCTTCCTGATTCGTCCGACCGTCAATGGCGCGTCCGGTCTGGGCGCGGCGATCACCGATCCGGCCCTGCTCGCGGCCGCAGCGCCCATCCGCGCGGCGGCGACCGCCGGGAACACCGGCACGGGCACCATCGGTGCAGGCAGCGTCAACACGCCGCCGCCGCCCAACGCCAATCTGCAGCAGCCCGTCACGATCACCTTTACGTCGCCGACGACCTTCAATGTGACGGGAACCGGCACGGGCAACCCGACCGGCCTCACATACACGCCCGGCGCGACGATCAGCTACAACGGCTGGAGCACCACGATCAGCGGAACCCCGGCTGCCGGCGACAGCTTCACCGTGGGGCCCAATACGGGCGGGCTGGGCGACAGCCGCAATGCCCTGCTGCTGGGAGGGTTGCAGACCGCCAATACGCTGGGCAACGGCAGCACCAGCTTCCAGGGGGCGTATTCGCAGTTCGTCAGCCAGATCGGCAACAAGACCCGTGAACTCGAGGTGACCAGCGGCGCCGCCGGGAAACTGCTCACCGAGGCCACCCAGTCGGTGCAAAACGAGTCGGGCGTCAACCTCGACGAGGAGGCGGCCAATCTGCTGCGCTATCAGCAGGCCTACCAGGCTGCCGGCAAGGTCATGCAGATTGCCAGCCAGTTGTTCGACGTTCTGCTCACGATAGGACGGTAAATATCATGCGCATCAGCACCCAGACCCTGTTCGACTCCGGCGCTGCCCGTATCGGCGACCTGCAGCTGAGCCTGAACAAGACGCAGCAGCAGCTTGCGACCGGCCGCCGCGTCCTCACGCCGTCGGACGATCCGATCGCGGCCGCGCGGGCGCTCGAGGTGACACAGTCGCAGGCGCTCAACACGCAGTACGGCACCAACCGTGGCTATGCCAAGGATTCGCTGGTCGCGGTGGACAGCACCCTGGCGAGCGTGACGGAACTGCTGCAGAACGTGAAAACCACGGCCATTTCGGCGGGCAACGGAAACCTGGGCGACAGCGAACGCGCCTCCATCGCGACCGCATTGCAAAGCAACCTGAATCAGCTCGTGGGGCTGGCCAACACCCGCGACGGGCAGGGAAATTATCTGTTTTCGGGTTTCCAGACCGCTACGCCCCCGTTCGCCCAGACCGCCACCGGCGTCCAGTACCAGGGCGACCAGGGGCAGCGTCTGGTCCAGGTCGATGCCACCCGCCAGATGGCCGTCAGCAGCCAGGGCCAGGCGGTGTTCCAGGGCGGCGGCCAGGACATGTTCAAGACGCTGAACGACCTCATCACCCAGTTGAACACGCCGGGAACCGCGGGCCTGAGTGCCGCCCTGGCAACGGCCGACAGCAAACTGACGCTGGCCTTGAACAACGTGTCCTCGGTACGCGCCTCGGTCGGTTCGCGCCTGCAGGAACTCGATGCGCTCGACAGCGCGGGCTCCGACAAGAACCTCCAGTACAGCCAGACGCTGTCCAATCTGCAGGATCTCGATTACACCCAGGCGCTGACCGATCTGTCGAAGCAGCAGATGACGCTGGAGGCCGCGCAGAAATCCTTCGTGCAGACCTCCAGCCTGTCGCTCTTCAAACTGCTCTAAGCGCTGTCATGTTCTCCCGCGAATCCCGGCCCGACGAGTTGATGAATACCCAGGTCATGCGCCTGCTGTCGGGGGTGTCAGCCCATGGCGACCAGCACCTGGCCGAGGTCGAGCGCGACCTGGTGCAGATGGATGCGTTGCTGGGCGAGGCGATCAAGAAGCTGTGCGCCAGCTTCATGGCGATTCACCACGCAGTCGACCTGCAGCAGGAAACCCTGAAGGGCATGCTGGCGGCCGAAATACCGGCGCCCGAGCAGGCGGCGCGCCTGGAGGCGCTGCGCGAGGAGATTGGCCGGCACGTCAGCGCCGCCATCACGGGGCTGCAGTTCCAGGACATGACCAGCCAGCTGATCGGACGGATGGTGCAGCACCTGGCCGGGTTGCGGGACGTGTTCGGGGCACTGGGCACCAACGGTTCGGCCGACCAGCCTGAAAGCGGCAACGAAGCGATGCAGGCCATGCTGAACCACATCAGCAACCAGGTCGGCACGCGCTGCACCGCACTGGGGAGCGGCGTGCGCAGCACGGTCAACCAGCGCCACATGGAAAGCGGCGACATCGAACTGTTTTGAGATTTGGAAATACGCGGGCATGACCCGCCAACGAATGTAGCAGGAGCCATGATGACGAAAACAATACTTGCAGTGGACGACTCGGGTTCGCTGCGCCAGATGCTCTCCTTCAGCCTGAAGGCGGCCGGCTATGGGGTGATCGAGGCCGTGGACGGCCAGGATGGCCTCAACAAGGCCCGGCAGCAGACCGTCGATCTGGTGCTGACCGACCAGAACATGCCGGGCATGGACGGCCTGAGCCTGATCAAGGCGCTTCGTGCCATGAAGAGCTACCAGAGCGTGCCGATCCTGATGCTGACCACCGAGTCGGGCGACGACATCAAGGCGATGGGCCGGGCGGCAGGCGCCAGCGGCTGGCTGGTCAAGCCCTTCGATCCGGCACGCCTGACCGAGGTGGTGAAGAAACTGATCGGCTGAGGGTGCCGCGTCCAGACATGCAGCGTGACGAGACGGAGTATAAGAATGACGATTGACATGAGCCAGTTCTACCAGGTGTTCTTCGACGAGGCAGACGAACTGCTCGCCGAAATGGAGAAGCTCCTGCTGGCTATCGACGTGTCCGCGCCGGACAGCGAGGACCTCAATGCGATCTTCCGTGCCGCGCATTCCATCAAGGGCGGGGCGG
>JAJZRT010000310.1 GCA_021802595.1 Pseudomonadota bacterium | reverse complement strand
CTTCGCGCTGCAGCCGTTCGACTTGGTTCGGCGAAATACATCATCTCGTACTCGCTCATGGTGGGGCGCTTGAATAGGTGAACTCGCCGACCGTAAGACCGCAACGCGACAGAACCGGATTTCTCAATTCCTTAATCAAGGCTGGCTTATTTTTTCTTGTTTCTATAATATTGGAAATATGGATAACACACTTGCAGTCAACGCTCTTGCAGCACTCGCGCAGGCCACTCGGCTATCGATTTTCCGTCTGCTCGTCGAGGCCGGTCACAGTGGCCTCGCTGCCGGCGAGATCGGTGAGCAGCTCGGGATTCCTGCTGCGACCCTGTCCTTTCATCTGCGCACGCTGAATCAGGCCGGCCTGCTGGCGAGCCGGCGCGAAGCGACTTACATCTTCTACGCCGCCAATTTCGAAGCGATGACCGAACTGGTCGGTTATCTCACCGAGAACTGTTGCCGAGGCGAGACCGATGCCTGCCCGGATTTCCTGACCAAAACCACTCTCTGCGAGCCGCCAAAATGACCTTCAACGTCCTCATCCTGTGTACCGGCAATTCCGCCCGCTCCATCCTCGGCGAGGCCCTCTTCGAGCATCATGGCAAGGGCAGGGTGCGTGCCTATTCGGCCGGCAGCCGGCCAGGCGGCGTGGTCAATCCGGTGGCGCTGGAGACGCTGGAAAAGCACGGCATCGCGCTGCCCGAGGCGCCGCGCAGCAAGTCCTGGGATGAATTCGCGGCCCCCGGTGCAGCGAAGATGGATTTCATCTTCACCGTTTGTTCCAGCGCCGCCGGCGAAACCTGTCCGGTGTGGCCCGGGCATCCGACGACGGCGCACTGGACCATCCCCGATCCGGCGCACGTCGAGCCGATGGAAGCGCGGCGGGAAGCCTTTGAAGCCGCTTACCGACAACTCGATCAACGCGTTCGCGCTTTCCTCGCCATGGACCTCGCGACGATGTCGAAAAAGGACATTGCCGATGCCGCAAAACTGATCCACGAATCCTGCGAGGCGGCCGAAAAATGAACGTCTTCGAACGCTACCTGACCGTCTGGGTATTTCTATGCATCGTCGCCGGCATCGCGCTTGGCCAGCTGTTGCCGGGTCCGGTGCAGGCGGTCGGGCGTATGGAGTTCGCCCGAGTCAATCTGCCGGTCGGTCTGCTGATCTGGGTGATGATCATCCCGATGCTGGTCAAGGTCGATTTCGGTGCCCTGCACCGTGTGAAGGAGCACGTTCGCGGCATCGGCGTGACGCTCTTCGTGAACTGGCTGGTCAAGCCCTTCTCGATGGCTCTTCTCGGCTGGATCTTCATCCGCCACCTGTTCGCGCCCTACCTGCCGGCGGCGCAGATCGACAGCTACATCGCCGGCCTCATCCTGCTCGCCGCGGCGCCGTGCACGGCGATGGTCTTCGTCTGGAGTCGGTTGACCAATGGCGACCCGCTGTTCACGCTGTCGCAGGTGGCACTCAACGACAGCATCATGGTCGTCGCCTTCGCGCCACTGGTCGCCTTCCTGCTCGGTATTTCGGCGATCACCGTGCCTTGGGATACGTTGGTCACTTCGGTGGTGCTCTACATCGTGATCCCGGTGATCCTGGCGCAACTCTGGCGGCGCGCGCTTCTGGCGAAGGGTCAGGCTGCCTTCGATGCGGCGATGGAAAAGATCGGCCCGTGGTCGATTTCGGCGCTGCTGTTGACGCTGGTGCTGCTCTTCGCTTTCCAGGGCGAGGCGATCATCCGGCAGCCGCTGGTCATCGCGCTGCTTGCCGTGCCCATCCTGATCCAGGTCTTCTTCAACTCGGCGCTCGCCTACTGGCTCAACCGTCAGCTCGGCGAGAAGCACAGCGTCGCCTGTCCGTCGGCGCTGATCGGCGCCAGCAATTTTTTCGAGCTTGCCGTGGCCGCTGCCATCAGCCTGTTCGGTTTTGAATCGGGCGCCGCGTTGGCCACGGTGGTCGGCGTGCTGATCGAGGTGCCGGTGATGCTGCTGGTGGTGCGCGTCGTCAATGCTTCGAAGCCCTGGTACGAATCCCCGCAACTCAAGCAAGGAGCCTGATCATGAAAACACTCGAAATATTCGATCCCGCGATGTGCTGTTCCACTGGCGTCTGCGGTCCGGCGGTCGATCCCGACTTGGCCCGTTTTGCCGCCGATCTCGACTGGCTCAAATCACAAGGTGTCAGCGTCACCCGCTACAACCTGGCGCAGGAGCCGCAGGTCTTCGCGCAGCACGCCGCCGTCACCAAGGCGCTGCAGGAGGGCGGGCCGGAGTGCCTGCCGCTGGTGCTGGCCGACGGCCAGTTGCGCTCGATGGCTGCCTATCCGTCACGCGACAAACTGGCGCAGTGGGCCGGTCTGCCGTCTGGCGGCGAATCGGCTGCACCGGCCGCGCCGACACCGGCCGGCGGCTGCGGTTGTGGTCCCAAGGGTTGTTGCTGAGCCGATGACAGCCACCCGCCTCGCTTTTCTCGCCCGCCCACCGCGAATCCTTTTCTTCACCGGCAAGGGCGGCGTCGGCAAGACCTCGATCGCCTGCGCCAGCGCGCTGCATCTTGCCGAGCGTGGCAAGCGCGTGCTGCTGATCAGCACGGACCCGGCCTCGAATCTCGATGAGGTGCTCGGCACCGCACTCACCGGCGCGCCGGTGGCGGTGGTCGGGGCGCCCGGACTAGATGCGCTAAACATCGATCCGCAGGCCGCCGCCGCCGCCTATCGCGAAGGCGTCGTCGGGCCCCTGCGCGGCATTCTGCCAACCTCGGCACTGGTCAGCATCGAAGAGGGGTTGTCCGGCGCCTGCACCACCGAGATCGCCGCCTTCGACCGCTTCTGCCAGTTGCTCACCGACCCCAAGGCAAACGCCGAGTACGACCATCTGATTTTCGACACGGCGCCGACCGGCCACACCCTGCGCCTGCTCAAGCTGCCGGCTGCCTGGGACAGCTTCCTTGGCAGCAACACCACCGGCGCCACCTGCATCGGCCCGCTCGCCGGATTGGCGACCAAGCGCGAAAGTTATGAACGGGCGGTGGCCACGCTCGCGGATGCGGCCAGCACCCTGCTCGTGCTGGTCAGCCGCCCCGACGTATTTGCCCTGCGCGAAGCGGCGCGGACGGCCGGCGAACTGACCGCCGAAGGCATCGCCAATCAGCATCTGGTGATCAACGGTCTCTTTGTCAGCGCGGAGCTCGGCAACGACCCGGTGGCGCGTGCGATGGCGCAGCGCGCAGCGGATGCGCTGACCGCGCTTCCCGAAGCGCTGAAAACCCATGCGCGCAGCGAGGTGCCTTTGTCGGGGCGTTTGCCGATGGGGCTGGATGGTCTGCGCGCCCTGATTTCACTGGCGCCGTCCGAGGCCGGCTTCACCAGCGGCGGCTTTGCGCTGAGCCGCGACCCGCTCTCGCTCAATGCCTTGATCGATTCACTGGATGCGGCCGGCCACGGCGTCGTGATGACTGCAGGCAAGGGCGGCGTCGGCAAGACCACGCTGGCAGCGGCAATCGCCGTCGGCCTCGCCCGGCGCGGACACTCGGTGATTCTGTCGACCACCGATCCGGCGGCACACCTCGGCTTCGCGATGGAGGGCGAGGGCGCCGGCACCCGCATCGATGTCCGCCGCATCGATCCGGCGCTCGAAACCGCCACCTATCAGGCCGAAGTGATGGCGCATGCCAGCGCCAGCCTCGACGAACGCGGCCGCGCCCTGCTCGAAGAAGACCTGCGTTCGCCCTGCACCGAGGAGATCGCCGTTTTTCGCGCCTTCGCGCGCACCGTTGCCGAGGGCGAAGACCGCTTCGTCGTCCTCGACACCGCACCAACCGGCCACACCCTGCTTCTGCTCGACGCCGCCGAGGCTTATCACCGTGACGTCGAACGCAATCTGCCGAACATGCCCGACGAAGTCCGCCAGTTGCTGCCGCGCCTGCGCGATCCGGCTTTCACCCGCATCGTGCTGGTCACCCTGCCGGAAGCCACGCCGGTGCACGAAGCCGGCAAGTTGCAGGAGGACCTGCAACGCGCCGGTATCACCCCCTGGGCCTGGCTGATCAACCAGAGCCTACACGGACACGCGCTGACCGACCGCGTGCTGGTCGAGAAGCAGCGCAGCGAGCGGCCCTACATCAACGAAGTGCTGGCGAATTCCGGCCGGGTGGGGCTGCTGCGCTGGCAGTTACAGTCTCCTGCGGGCATTGCCGCCTTGCAGGCGCTGACCGAATGAATGACGAAACACTCGCTTCTGTCTAACAGCGATAACGATTGCGCTTGCCGACCCCGGCAAGTTTCTCCGCCTCTGTCGCATGCTGTCCACGTTGCCCCAGCGGCCCGATTCATAACGAAGGAGATGTCCATGAATCATCGTCAGTCCATCCTCGCCATTCGTCAGTCGCTGGCCGCCTGTGCAACCTGGTTATCGGTTTCGCTGGCGAGCGCCGCCACGGCGGTTCCCGGTCCGCTCGTCGATACGGCCTGGCTGGCCGCGCAGGCGGGTAATCCGGATGTCGTCGTCGTCGAAGTCCGGGATGACCCGGCCAACTTCGATCGTCAGCCGACCGACAAGGAAAAGGTCGACGCAAAAGGTTCGGTTTTCGGCCACTTGCCGGGCAGCCGTTTGCTTGACTGGAAATTCGTGCGCGAGACGCGCGAGTTCGACGGCGTCAAGCTCGACAAGATGATCCCCGTGCAGCAGAACTTCGAAGCCACCCTGCGCAGGCTCGGCGTACGCAATGAGCAGGCAATAGTGATTGTGACGACGGCCAAAGACAGTTCGGCGGTCACGATGGGCACCCGTGTCTATTGGACCCTCAAGTACTACGGCCACGACAACATGGCGCTGCTCGACGGCGGTCTGAAGAAATGGCAAGCCGAATCTCGGCCGCTCGTGTTTGATAATCCGGCCGTTGCGCCAAGCCAGTTCGCGGTCGTCAGGACTCAGCCGGAAATTTTCGCCCAGCTCGCCGAAGTCGCCAGCGCCAGCACTCAGGCCTCTTCCCAGTTGATCGATGGCCGCACGGCGGATTACTACGTCGGTCAAAGCATCACTTCCGACGTCAAGGCCAAGGGCCACATTCCGAGCGCACGGATGCTTTCGCATAAGGACCTGATCGACGAAAAAACCGGCACCTTCCGATCGAAGTCGGAGTTGCAGGCTCTGGCCGCCGAGGCCGGCATCAAAGTCGACGGAGACTCGATCTCGTACTGCAATACCGGCCACCTCGGCAGCGGACCCTGGTTCGTCATCAGCGAACTGCTCGGCAATCGCAAGGCCAAGCTCTATGACGGATCGATGCATGAGTGGACGCTGAACAGCAGCCGTCCGGTGTCGCGGAAATGGGAGATGTAGTCGCGCATGGCGACGAATTTCACGCCGAAACGGTGGT
>JAJZRT010000309.1 GCA_021802595.1 Pseudomonadota bacterium | reverse complement strand
GCTGGATGGTGAACCTCACCACCCTGGCGCCCGACATCGTCGCCGCCATCCTCGACGAGACTTTGCCGCCAGAGGTGACGCTGTTCGATCTGGCGTCGGGGACGCCGTTGTTGTGGGAGGAGCAAAGAACAAAATACATCGGAGCAGACGTTACTCGTTTTAGCTGTGCTCCTGGTCGATCGCTTCGATGATGGGACAGCCCGCTTTCGCACCCCGGCACAGGTTGAGCAGCAGGCGCATTTCGTTGCGCAGCAGGGTGAGTTCCTGCAGGCGGGCCTCCACCTCGTCGAGCTTGGTTGCGGTCAGCTTGCGCACGCTTTCCCGCGCGCGTTGCGGGTTGTCGCGCATGGCCAGGAGTTGGGCGATCTCGGCCAGGCTGAAGCCCATCTTCTGCGCCCGCTGGATGAAACGCAGGCGCGAGAGGTCTTTTTCCCCATACCTGCGGATGCCTGAGGCACTACGGTTTACGCGGGGCAGCAGCCCGATCTTTTCGTAATAGCGCAGCGTATCCGCACTCAGGCCCAGGACGCGGCCGACGTCGCCGATGCCGAGTGCGCTCGCGCTTTTTTCCGTCTTGTCGGTCATGCTCAGTATGGGACGATGAAAAAATATTCGTTGAGCAGATAGAGCCCGGTCAGAATCAAGGTCACGCCCGCCACGATCTCGATGGCTCTCTGGTGGCGGGACAGTACCTTCAACGATTCCAGCCAGCCCATGCCCCATGCGCCTAGCGCGATGGGAATCGCACGCCCCAACGCGAAGGCGAGCAGCAGTGCGAAACCGAAGGGCACCGAACCGATGGCCGCCGCGGCGGTGAGCGTGACCATCAGTGCCGGTGTGCAGAACGGGCACACCGCCACCGAGAAGGGTATGCCCAACAGGAATGCACCCCAAGGGCCCGCGACACGGCGCCCGCGCATGCCGATCCACGGCAGGCGCAGTTTCAGCCAGCCGGGCCAGAGCAATCCCATTACGATGAGCAGCGGCCCGAGGACGAGCCCCCATTGGCGACCCATCACTGTTTTCACCCATTCGCCGCCCGCGGCCGCCGCAACCCCGAGCACGACATGCGTGACCACGATGCCGGCGATGAAGGCGCCGCCCAGCAGCAAGGCGCGCCGTTCCTCGTGCGCCTTGGTCACGTAGGCCAGCACCACCGGAATGGAGGCGAACGCGACCGGATTGAAGCTGAACACGAAGCCGGCGAGAAATGCGAGCCCGATCCTGAGCAGGCTCGCATGCTCCAGGGCCGCGCTCAAGGTGTCGATGTCGAGGCCGACGGCCGGGATGAGCAGATAGAGCGCGAATCCGTAGAGCAAGGCCGCGGTCAGGAAGGGACTGCCCTTGGCGGCACGGCTGAGGAGATCCCGCGCCTCGGCGTGGATGCCCCGGAATGCCGCCAGCGCCATGGGCAGGGTAAAGAAGCCCGCGAACAGCAAGCCGGCCAACACGGCGAACGCGATGGAATCCGCCGTCACGGCCATGCCCGCCACGATGACGAACAGGGGAAGGGTGCACGCGGGCAGGGTGAGTCCGAGCTGGATGGCCTGGGGAAGCCGATCCCCGCGCGGGAGCAGCCGATGGAACGCCAGGTGCGGCACCGGAATATAGACGAAGCGGGAGACGAGATAGATCGTGGCCATGGCGGACAGGATCGCGCTCGGCGCATACGGCCCCCACGCGGGCGGCTCTGCGGCCCCCACCAGCAGCGCCAGAAGTCCTACCATCAGCGCGCTACGCGTGATCCATACCGTGAGCAGGCTTTGCCAGCAACCCGTCCGGCCCTGGCCATGGGCGCGTACGGTGAACAGGGTATGGGTCGCAATCGTGCACGGCTCGAAAAAGGAAAGCGCCCCCAGGATGACGGAGGTTGCAAGCAGCAGCGCGGTCACGATTTTTTTCCCGCGGTCGAACGCAGCCGGTCACCCATCGCCGCCCGCAGCTTCCCCGAGGATGGCAGGCCGCCGAAGACCAATTCGCCGTCGATGGCAATGGCCGGGGTGGACAGGACGCCGAGCGCGACTGCGTAGTCCATTTCGTCGAGAACATTGACTTCGCGCCACTCGATGCCGCGACCCATTTCCTGCGCGATGTGGCGCAGCACCTCCTTGGCCTGGCCGCACTTGCCGCAGCCGGGGGAGGAAAACACTTCAACCTTGATTGTCATGACGTCACCTCGCCTTCAATTTCACGCACCATAGACCCTGGAGTCAACTCCATGTCAAGCGCCGGATGAGGGCGATGCAAGCGCTTGACCTGGAGTCTGCTCCAAGGTTTAGGCTGGTCAAACTTCACCAGAGAGGAGAACGAAATGAGGCCGACCCTGGCCATAGCCCTGGTCATGCTCGCCAGCGCGCTCCCGACATTTCCGGCCGCCGGCCGGGCGGATACGCCTCACGTACACGCCGCCGTCGATGCCGTTCTTTCGGCGCTGCCGAAGGCGACCTGGGTCGCGGACGGAAACGGACGGCGTGCCGTCTATGTCTTCTTCGATCCCAACTGCCCCGCCTGCCAACTGCTGTATCGTAATCTGCGAACGCTCATCGAGCCGCAGGACCTTCAAGTGCGCTGGGTGCCGGTTGCGATCGTCAACGCCACCAGTCTGGGCAAGGCCGCCGCGATCCTGGAGGCGCAGGATCCCCTGGCCGCTTTACGCGAGAACGAAGAACACTACGCCGGCGAGGCCTACGCTGGCGGCATCGA
The DNA here is from genome assembly GCA_021802595.1 of Pseudomonadota bacterium. The sequence continues at coordinate 2,671 of JAJZRT010000309.1, read as the reverse complement.
GGAGCGCATTCCTTCGAGCGAAACGGAACGGCGCGTGCGCGCCAACGAGCGACTGCTAAACAGGCTCGATATCCCCGTCGTGCCTAGCATGCTGTTCGCGGACAAGGATCGGCGCGCGGTGCTGATACAGGGCGCGCTCTCGCCGCTCGCCTTGCGCAAGGTGTTCAGGCGGCTGCCCTGATCATGGCAGGCGAGCTCCCCAAGATGGGCTGTCCCGCCCTGCGAAATGCACTCTTCCAAGGGCTAACGGCTCCGGGGTCATCCCCCTACCAATACAAGAATCTTCCCCGATCTGAGGAGAAACCCATGTCTGTTTGGTTTCGCATTTGCCTGTTGTTGCTGGTTTTCTGGAGCGCGCCCAGCGCCCGTGCCGCCGAGACGGCACCTGTTCCCTTCGTCATGCAAATGACCATCGGCGATTCCGATGCACAGCGGCGGGCCTTCCTGCAGATTGCAAAAGTGCTGCAAGACATCGGCCCACAGAAGGTGAAGATTGAAGTAGTTGCTTACGAGGGAGGCATCACCTCGCTGCTGGCCGACAACCATGACACCGCGATGCTGGTCGCGTCGCTGGCGCAGCAAGGCGTGCGGTTCAAGGCCTGCCGCATCAGCATGCGAGGGCACGGTTATACCGATGCTGATTTCCCGCTGGAAGTGGAATTTGTTCCTGCCGGCGCGCCGGAGATGGTCCGGTTGCAAATGGAAGGCTACCGCTACTGGCGCCCTTGAGCGCCAGTGCGGTTCCCCCCAGCAGGAGGGGGGCACATCCTCTCAGGGGGGCGGCACGAGCCACCGTGGCGGGCGTTCTGATCGAAGTGCCGGTAATGCTCGCGGTGGTCACTATCGTGAATCGGACCCGCGCCTGGTATGAGCGCCGCGAAGGGGTGAAGCTGGTATAAGTGTACGTGTAGGCGTCGCTGCCGAAGCTGGCCGTGGCGAAGGCACCGCCCGCGTAGGCGCCGTATCTGGACAAGTTCCCGAAGGCCAGATGGTGGAAGAGGCCCGGGCGACCTCGCCGCGAGCAGGATCATGTCGGGGCTTCCTTTGGTCGGGCGATGCTTCGATCCAACCCCTTGATTCATCCGCGCATAAGTCGTTGTTTGTAGGCGTTGCAATTGCGGCCTTTGCGGACTTCGGGCCAGTTTCCCGGAGTGAGGCCGGAGAGAAAAACGGCGCGGAGAGAGCGAAATGGAGTCCAGGGGGCAAGGCGGTCATCCTGGACGACGTGCTGCCGAATCACATCACGCTGTTCGATCTGGCGGTCGATCCACCGGCGCTGTGGGATGAGCAGCGGGCGAGAGTCGGGCTCTGAGGTGGAGGCACCACTTCAGCTCAACATGCCCTTGAGATCCTTGAGCATCAGGAACAGGTGATACGGATCGGTCGGGCTGGGCTCGAATTCCCAGGATTCGTACCACTGCCGCGCTGCGTCGTCCTTGGCATGGACCAACAGGCAGCGAATGCCGGCGATGTCGGCGGCCTGTGCGGTACGCAGCAGCGCATCCTTGAGCAAGGCCTGGCCCAGACCTTTGCGCTGATGCTCCTTGTCCACGGCGAGCCGGGCCAGGATCATGACCGGCACCGGGTGGCGCGCCAGCCCCTTCATCACTCTCGACGGCGCGGCTTCCGGATCGACGCTACCAACGGCCAGGCTGTAGAAGCCGACCACCACGTCACCCTGGCAGCAGACGTAGGTCTGCGCGCTGTTGGCCTTCTGGTTGACAAGCGCGTAGCGCTGCAGGAACTGGTTCAGCGCGGCCTGGCCGCAGTCGAACGCATCGACCTGATCCAACGCCGCCAGCTTGCGAACCGGGGAGTACGCACTGCTCAATCCAGAATCCCGGGTTCACGCAGCAACTTCTTCAGGCGCGGCTTGCTTTGCACCGGCCGATCCAGCGCTTCCTGAAACGCCTGCCACTGCGTCTCGTCGAGCACGAACTGGCGACGATCCGCCAGCGTCTGCGCGGCCGCCGTCACGCCCGCGTCGAGCAGGAACTCGCTGACGTTCTTGTGGCAGGCGCGCGCGGCTTCTTGAAGCAGCTGCTTGACCGGCGTGCTGGCACGAACGTCAATGCGTTCGGTCTTGGAAAAATTCGGGGTGCTCATGGTGCCCCTCCGGACTGATCTTGGATGTCCTTATTGTAATCGTCCGGACATTGTCCTGACAATGTGTTTCTTGTCTTGGCCACCGTCCAAGCACGTACTTCCGCGTTGCAATGTGTCGGTAGTTCTCGATAACTACCGACGAAACGCAACCGCAGCGTTTCCTTCGCCACCCGATGCTGCAATCCAACCCCTTGATTCGTCCGCGCGTAACTCTTTGATCCATATGGGCCTGGATTGCGGCCTTTGCGGACTTCGAGCAACTTTCAGGGAGCGAGGTCGGAGCGAGGAATGGCCAGGAGAGAGTGGAATATGGCTGGGAACGACCGATTCGGGCGGCTGGTGAAGTCCGCAGGCTTCCGCAGGAACCCACAACAACTCGCGGGAACCGGCGCGATCAGGCAAGAAAAAACCCCAACCGAGAACGGTTGGGGTTTCGTTATTGGTGGAGCCGGCGGGAATCGAACCCGCGTCCGCAAGCCCTCTACAGGCAGTTCTACATACTTAGTCCGGTGTTTTTAAGCTTTAAGCTTGATCACGCCCGCCGAACAGGCTGGATTTCGCCGAG
>JAJZRT010000308.1 GCA_021802595.1 Pseudomonadota bacterium | reverse complement strand
CACCAGATGATCCATTTCGTGCTGGATGCATACGGCCAGCAGGCCGTCGGCCTCGAGTTCGAACGGCTTGCCGTCGCGGTCGAGTGCGCGCACCTTGACGCGCTCGGCACGCGTCACCCTGTCGAAAACGCCAGGCACCGACAGACAGCCTTCCTCGCTCTCCTCGGTGCCGGACTGGGCGACGATCTCGGGATTGATGAACACGCGCAACTGGTCGTGGGTTTCGGAGATGTCGATGACGATGACACGTTCGTGCACGTCGACCTGGGTGGCGGCCAGTCCGATGCCGGGCGCGGCGTACATGGTTTCGGCCATGTCGTCGACCAGCCTGCGGATGCGGTCGTCCACCGCCGTCACCGCCCGGGCGACGGTGTGCAGGCGCGCATCGGGATAATGCAAAATGTCGAGTCTGGCCATAAAAAGTCTGAGAATTGAATGGGCTGGGCGTGCGCTTTGATGCAGAATCTGCGTTTAGTTGCGCACCACCCTAAATATAAGGCGGCGGATAGCCGTAAGCTAAGCGCACAGTATATTTTCAACGCAAAATTAGACAAGGTCTAAATGGAGGGTTTCCCAGTGCGCCAACTCGTTGTTTCGCTTGCCCTGTTGCTGTCCGCCATGCCCGTGCTGGCTGATACCCTTAAACTGCAGGACAACGCGCCGGACAAATACGTCGTGGTCAAAGGTGACACCCTGTGGGACATTTCCGGGCGTTTTCTCAAGGATCCGTGGCGCTGGCCGCAGATCTGGAAGATGAACCGCGGGGAGATCAAGAACCCGCACTGGATCTATCCAGGCGACATGATCGTACTCGACCGCAGCGGCAAGGAGCCCCGCCTGTCGCTGGTCAAGGGCGAGAAAAGCGGCATGGAGACCGTCAAGCTGTCACCCGGCGTCCGCGCAACCGCCATCAGCAACGATGCGATCCCGTCCATCCCCATCCGCGTGATCCATCCCTTCCTGACGCAGCCACGCGTGGTCGCCAAGGGGGCGCTCGACGACGCGCCCTTCATTCTGGGCAGCAACGACGAGCGCGTGGTACTGGGTGCGGGGGACGACGCCTATGCCACCGGCGGCAAGCCTGGCGTCACCCGCTGGAACGTGCTGCGTCCGGGCAAGGCCCTGAAGGACCCGGAAACCGGCGAAGTGCTGGGCTATGAGGTTGAATACCTGGGCGACGCCCGCACGCTGGCGGAAGGCGCGCCGCAAAAGATCCGCATCACCCAGTCCGTGCGCGAAATCCTGCCCAAGGACAAGCTGGTGGAGGCGGACAACGTCACCCCCTTCGAATACATTCCGCACGCCCCGGAAAGCAAGATCAGCGGCCGCATCATCTCGGCCTACGGCAGCCTGTCCGACAGCGGCCGCTACCAGACCGTGGTGATCGACCGCGGCAGCCGCGACGGCCTGGAGCCCGGCCATGTCCTGGCGGTGTACCGCGAAGGCAAGGCAGTGACGCTCACCCGTGACGAAAAGGAGCGCATGGCCTGGGTCAAGGAAAAGGCCACGGGCATTCCCGACGGTAGCGCCTGGCTCTACAACGACGTGCGCTGCCTGAAGGAAAACAGCAAGGCCACCTACGATCAGATAGTCGAAGTGCGCAACTCATTCCGCGCCACCTGTCTCGGCAACGGCAGCGATAACGCCGTCAAGATGCCGGACACCCGCAGCGGCCTGGTGATGGTCTACCGGGTGTATGACCGCGTGTCCTACGCGCTCATCATGCAGTCCAACGGACCGGTTTACCTGCTCGATTCCGTGAAAAATCCGGATTGAACGCACTCGACCCCTGGCTGCGCCTCGCCCTCGTCCCGGGCGTCGGCAACACCAGCCTGATCCGCCTGCTCACGGCCTTCGGTTCTCCGGAGGCCGTTTTGTCATCCGGCCGCGGCGCGCTGACGCCCCATCTCACGCCTGCCCAGTGCGACGCCCTGCTGGCCAAGCCCGACGCGGCTCAGCTGGACGCCGCCCAGACCTGGCTCGCCCAGCCCGGCAACAGCCTGATGACGCTGGCAGACACGGACTACCCCAAGGCCCTGCTCGAGATCGCCGACCCCCCGGCCATCCTGTATTGCAAGGGACGGCGCAGCCTGCTGAATCAGCCCGCGCTCGGCATCGTCGGCAGCCGCAATGCCACCCCGCAGGGGCTGCGCGATGCCGAGGCCTTCGCCCATGCGCTGTCCGACGCCGGGTTGACCATCGTCAGCGGGCTCGCGCTCGGCATTGACGCGGCGGCGCACCGGGGCGGCCTGGCCGGCGCCGGTTCGAGCGTCGCCGTCATCGGCACCGGGCTCGACCGCATTTATCCCGCGAAGAACAAGGCGCTGGCACACCAGCTGGCCGAAACCGGGCTGATCGTGTCGGAGTTCGCGCTCGGCACGCCGCCTCTGCCCGGCCATTTCCCGCGCCGCAACCGGTTGATCAGTGGCCTTTCCCGCGGCGTGCTGGTGGTGGAAGCGGCCCCCGACAGCGGTTCGCTCATCACCGCGCGGGTCGCCACCGAACAGGGGCGCGAGGTGTTCGCCATCCCGGGTTCGATCCATTCGCCGCTGGCACGCGGCTGCCATGCGCTGATCAAGCAGGGTGCCAAGCTGGTCGAATCCGCCGCCGACATCCTCGACGAGCTGGCCTGGCAGCAGCGGCTGGCTCCGCCCGTTTTGCCCGAAACCCGGCCCGACCCGGTGCTGGACGCGCTGGACGGCGCACCGGCCACCCTCGATACGCTGGCGCAAAGAACCGGGTTGACGCTGGATGCGCTTTCGGCCAAGCTGTTGGCGCTGGAACTGGATGGGCTGATCGCTTCCTTGCCCGGCGGGCGTTACCAAAAAATTCACTGACACTATGCTCGACATTCTGGTTTACCTGTATGAAAGCTTCCGCATGGCGGAGCTGGCGCCTGACCGCGACGCGCTGGAAAAGCGCCTGTTTGCCGCAGGGTTCGACGAATCCGACATCAACGCCGCGCTGGACTGGTACGCCAACCTGACCGGCAGCGCCACCCATGAACGCCTCGCGCTAGCCTACGATCGGCATTACGCCGCCGAGGAACTCGAACGCCTGAACGCCGCCTGCCGCGGCGAACTGGCCTATCTGGTCAGCGCGCAGGTGCTCGATCCCGAATCGCGCGAATGGGTCATTTCCGGCCTGATGGCGCTGGGCGGCGACGACATCGAGCCCGACCACGTGCGCTGGATGACGCTGATCGTGCTGTGGAGCCGCGGCCTGATCGAACATTTCACGCATCTGGAAGACATGCTGTTGAACCACGAGCCTGGCCGTCTACATTGATCTCTGGCCGCCTACATTAATCAGTCATGTCCAAGCTCGTTATCGTCGAATCGCCGTCGAAGTCCAAATCACTCAAGAAATACCTCGGCGCGGACTACGACATCCTCGCCAGCTATGGTCACGTGCGCGATCTGGAGCCGAAGACCGGCGCGGTCGACACCGAAAACTTCTCGATGAAGTACCAGATCATCGAGCGCAACGCCAAACACGTCGACGCCATCATCAAGGCCGCCAAGAAAGCCGACGAAGTGCTGCTGGCCACTGACCCGGACAGGGAAGGCGAGGCGATCTCCTGGCACATCAGCGAAATCCTCAAGGAAAAGAAGATCAAGACGCCGATGAAGCGCGTCGCCTTCTACGAGATCACCGAATCGGCGATCCAGGACGCCGTGCGCCATCCGCGCGAGATCGCGTCCGACCTCGTCGACGCGCAGCAGGCGCGGCGCGCGCTGGACTACCTGGTCGGCTTCAACCTGTCGCCGCTGCTGTGGAAGAAGATCAGCCCCGGGCTCTCGGCCGGCCGCGTGCAGTCGCCCGCCTTGCGCATGATCGTCGAGCGCGAGGAGGAGATCGAGGCCTTCCAGCCGCGCGAATACTGGACGCTGCACCTCGACACCCATAAAGGGGCCCAGCCGTTCACCGCGAAGCTCACGCATTTCCGCGGCGAGAAGCTCGAGCAGTTCTCGGTCGAGCACGAGGCGCGCAGCAAGGAATGGCTGGCGACGCTCGAAGGAAAAAATGCGCGCGTGATGCGCATCGAGAAGAAGCGCCGCGCGCGCAACCCCACCGCGCCGTTCACCACCTCGACGCTGCAGCAGGCCGGCGTGCGACAGCTCGGCATGACGACCGACCGCGTGATGCGCACCGCGCAGCAGCTGTACGAAGGCATCGACCTCGGCGAAGGGCCCGTCGGCCTCATCACCTACATGCGGACCGACTCGGTCAACCTGGCGCAGGAAGCGATCACGGAAATCCGCAAGTATGTGGGTGCCAACTTCGACAAGGACTATCTGCCGCTGCACGCCGTTCAATACAAGGCCAAGACCAAGAACGCGCAGGAAGCGCACGAGGCGGTGCGCCCGACTTCGGTGACGCGCACGCCCGAGGCAGTGAAATCCTTCCTCACGCACGACCAGGCGCGGCTCTACGAGTTGATCTGGAAGCGCACCGTCGCCTGCCAGATGACGGCCGCGCAGTTCGATACCGTCGCCGCCGACATCACGGTGGACGAGGGTACCTTCCGCGCCACCGGGCAGACGCTGGCGTTCGCCGGTTTCCTCGCGGTGTACCAGGACGACGAGGATGAGGAAGGCGAATCCAAATTGCCCGCGCTGGTCGAAGGCGAAACCCTGCCCGTCGACAAGCTCTACGGCGAGCAGCACTTCACCCAGCCGCCGCCGCGCTACACCGAAGCGAGTCTGGTGAAGGCGCTGGAGGAATACGGCATCGGTCGCCCCTCCACTTATGCCAGCATCATTTCGACCCTGCAGGACCGTGAATACGTGGTGCTGGAGAAGAAGCGCTTCCAGCCTACCGACATCGGTCGCCTGGTCAACTGCTTCCTCACCCGCCACTTCACGCACTACGTGGACTACGACTTCACCGCCAAGCTGGAAGACAAGCTGGACGACGTGTCCAACGGCAAGCGCCAGTGGTCGCGGCTCCTGGGCGAATTCTGGAAGGAATTCGACGGTGAGCTGAAGGCCAAGCAGGACGTCGAGCGCGGCTGCCCCATCCTGGAGGACTGCCCCAAGTGCGGCAAGCCGCTTTTCATGCAGGCGAGCAAGCGCGGCCTCTTCATCGGCTGCTCGGGCTACCCCGAATGCGACTACACGCGTCCGCTGCATGCGGCCACTGCCGAAGGGGCCAATATTCTGGGCAAGGATCCGGCCACCGGCCTCGACATCAAGCTGCTGTCTGGCCGCTTCGGCCCCTACGTACAGATCGGCGAGATGCCCGAGGACAAGAAGGCACCGAAGCCGCGCCGTGCATCCTGGCCGAAGGACATCCCGCTGGAAAACGCGACGCTGGAACTGGCGCTGAAATTCCTTTCGCTGCCGCGCGAGGTCGGCCACCATCCGGTCACCGGCCTGC
>JAJZRT010000307.1 GCA_021802595.1 Pseudomonadota bacterium | reverse complement strand
GCCTGTGAAGTGAGCGGTGCAGCCATGCCGCCAGCAGCAGGAACCCGCCGAAGCGACTCAGGGGCGGCTCAATGCCACACCTGAGCGCCGTAGGAATCTCCGGCATTCATGCCGGGGAGGATGTCAAATCCTGATGGACCGTTTGCGCCGGCGCGTTGACAATCCGGCCGTGCTGCGGCTGGTTCGCGGCTATCTGGACAGCGGCATCATGGTGGACGGTGTGACGCAACAACGTCAATCACCGTGGCGCATGGAGATCGCGCGAAGCGCGTCTGTAGTGGCTTGGCTTTGGCCTTTCGGGCCGTAGGCCCTGAGGCCTTTCGCGCCTTTCAATCGGGCGAAGCCCGTCCCCCTGCGGCCGAAGGCCGTGCCGGCCCGCCGTAGGCGGGCGGCTAACGCTAGCCAATCGTATCCGCCCGAGGGGCGTGCTTCGAAGGGGTGCGCTGCCGCCTGCGCCAGCGCCACCCAGATCGAGGACCCCCCCGTGCGGGGAATGTGCAGAAAAGTCTGTTCATGTGCGGGATGGGAATTCCCGGATCGTCCGAGCCCGGCGAAGTCGGACCGCCCCGACGCAGGGGGCCTGCGCTGGAGTTCCTGTCGACCTCGTCAAGAGAACGGCGTAGCGGCGTCATTCCGCGACAGCCGCGCGCTCCCAGTTGTATCCGGAGGTGTCGCATCGACGGTGGCCCAAGCTCGCATCCGTCACGGCCCCATGCGCGCTCGACGCGGCAGCGAAGCTCAGGCTGCTGCCGCCCTGAGCGACCATGGGTCCGAGCCCGGCGGAAGGCCTCACAGCTTCCCGGCTTCCAGCACCCGCTCCAGCAGCCCGCGAACCGCCTGCTCCGGCGACGCGCCGGCGCCGGACAAGCGCAGGTCCGGCTGCTCCGGGGCCTCGTAGGGGCTCTGGATTCCCGTCATGTTGGGAATCAGGCCGCTGCGAGCCTTGCGATACAGGCCCTTTACATCCCGCGCCTCGCACACCTCCAGCGGGGTGTCGACGTACACCTCCACGAAGCGCTGCGGGCCCACGATGTCACGCGCCATCGCACGGTCCCGCGCGAAGGGGGAGATGAAGGCGGTCAGCACCACCAGGCCCGCATCGGCCATCACCCGCGCCACCTCGGCGGCCCGGCGAATGTTCTCCACCCGATCCGCTTCGGTGAAACCCAGGTCCCGGTTCAACCCGTGGCGCAGGTTATCGCCGTCCAGCAGATAGGTGCGCAAGCCCCGTTCGTGCAAGGCCATTTCCAGCGCGTTGGCCAGGGTGGACTTGCCGGAGCCCGACAGCCCCGTGAACCAGACGACCTGCCCGCGGTGCCCGTTGAGCCGCTCGCGATGGATCGGCTCGATGCTGAGCCTTTGCGCATGCACATTGCTCGCACGGCGCAGTGAGTGGGTGATCATGCCCGCGGCCACCGTGGCGTTGTGCAGGGGGTCGATCAGGATGAACCCGCCCAGGGTGCGGGAGCGCGCGTAGGGCTCGAAGGCCAGCGCCTTGCCGGTGGCGAGCTTGCAGCGGGCGATATCGTTCAACTCCAGCGTGCGTGCCGGCTCCTGGGCCAGGGTGTCGATGTTCACCCGATGCCCGATCTGCGTGATCGACGCCGCGGTTTCCTGCGTGCTCAGGCGCAGTTCATAGCTGCGCCCGACCAGCCCCGGCTCGGCGTGCATCCACACCAGCATGGCCTCGAACTGATCACTGCACTCCAGCGGCGCGTCGGCATGGGTCAGCACATCGCCGCGGGACAGGTCGATGTCCCGGTCCAGGCGCAGGGTCACCGCCGCTCCCGCCGCGGCGGCGGGCAGTTCCTCGTCCAGGGTCACGATCTCGCGAACCCGCGCCGTTTCTCCGGATCTCGCGACCCGCACCGAGTCGCCCGAGCGCAGCTCGCCGCTGGCGATGCTGCCGCTGTAGCCGCGGAACTCGGCGTTGGGCCGGTTCACCCATTGCACCGGGAACACGAAGGCCTCGTCCCTTTGCCGAGCCTGGGTCGGAACCCCCGCCAGCCAGCCCCAGAGGGTCGGCCCCAGATGCCAGGGTGTATGGGCCGAGCGCTGGATCAGGTTGTCGCCGCGAAGCGCGCTGAGGGGCAGGGCGGTGACGGACTCGAAACCCAGGTCTCGCGCAAAGCCCGCGAACTCGGTCTCGATGCGCTGGAACACCCCCTGGTCGAACCCGACCAGGTCCATCTTGTTCACCGCCAGCAGCACATAGCCCACCCCCATCAGGGAGGCCACGTAGGCATGCCGGCGGGTCTGCGGGCGCAAGCCCGAGCGGGCATCCACCAACAGGATGGCGGCATCCGCCGTGGAGGCGGCCGTCACCATGTTGCGGGTGTACTGCTCGTGGCCGGGCGTGTCCGCCACGATGAATCGCCGGGTGCTGCTGGAGAAGTATCGATAGGCGACGTCGATGGTGATGCCCTGCTCCCGCTCGGCCGAAAGCCCATCCACCAGCAGGGAGAAGTCCATCGCATCGCCCTGGGTGCCGAAGCGCAGGCTCTCCGCGCGCAGCGCCTCGATCTGGTCCTCGTACACCTGCCGGGATTCCCACAGCAGCCTGCCGATCAAGGTGCTCTTGCCGTCGTCCACGCTGCCGCAGGTGATGAAGCGAAGCAGGTCCTGCGCGGCCTCGGCGCCCGCCAGGGGCGCGGCCGGGGAGGGGGAAGGCGAGGGGGAGCTGCGCCGGCGCATCAGAAATAGCCCTCCTTTTTCTTGCGCTCCATGCTCGCCGCCGTGTCGGCGTCGATGGCGCGGCCCTGGCGTTCGGAATGCCGCGCATGCAGCAGTTCCAGGACGATGCCGGGCACCGAATCCGCATCGGACTCCACCGCCCCGCTCAGGGGATAGCAGCCCAGGGTGCGAAACCGCACCTTGCGCATCTCGATGCGCTCCTGCCCCAGCAGGCGGAAGCGGTCGTCATCGACCATGAGCAGCAGCTGATCCCGCCGCACCACCGGGCGGGGTTTGGCGAAGTACAGGGGCACCACCGGGATGGCCTCCTGGTGGATGTATTGCCAGACGTCCAGCTCGGTCCAGTTCGACAGCGGGAACACCCGCAGGCTCTCCCCCTTGCGCTTGCGGGTGTTGTACAGGTTCCAGAGTTCCGGGCGCTGGTTTTTCGGATCCCAGGCCTGGTGGACATCCCGAAAGGAAAAGATCCTCTCCTTGGCCCGGCTTTTCTCCTCGTCGCGCCGCGCGCCCCCCAGCACCATGTCGAAGCCATGGGCCTCGAGGGCCTGCCGCAGGCCCTGGGTCTTGGTGATGTCGGTGTGCAGCGCCGATCCGTGATCAAAGGGGTTGATGTCCCTGGCCACGGCCTCCGGGTTCACGTGGACCAGCAGGCGCATGCCGCTGGCGCGGGCCACCGCGTCGCGGAACAGGTACATCTCCCGGAATTTCCAGCGCGTGTCCACATGCAGCAGCGGGAAGGGAGGAAGGCCCGGATAGAAGGCCTTGCGGGCCAGATGCAGCATGACCGAGCTGTCCTTGCCCACCGAATACAGCATCACCGGGCGCTCGGCCTGCGCCACCGCCTCGCGCAGGATGTGGATGCTCTCGGCCTCCAGGCGCTGCAGGTGTTCGCTTCGCCGCGGCAGCGCCTCGGGAGCCCGGCGCCGCGCCCAGGCCAGCGTGGGGGCAGGGGGTGCGTAGGCCTCGTCCCGGAAATCCACCCCAGGCGGCATCTCGCGCCCGCGCAGCAGGCCCACCAGCGAGCCATGCGCGAACACCCCCAGCGGCTTGCCCACCCGCTCGCGCAGCTGGCCCAGCGCGTGAACGGCGCTCTGCGCGTCCTGGCGCGGCACTCCCACCCACAGGCGGGCTCCGCGCGCGTCCTGCGCATGCAGCGTGGCGCGCCCGTCGGGAAGCTGGTGCCATTGCGCGAACACCGCCAGGTGACGCCGCGCGCGCACCTGCTCCAGCAGCGCACCGGTCACGAGCCGGCGCGGCGGGCGGCCCGACTCGTCGCGCAAATCCGCGAGTTCCAGGGTCGGCGGCAGCAGCCCCCAGGCGTGCAGGCGTCGCTCCGCGGTGCGCCGGCTGTCGGCCAGGCCCTGTTGCTGGACAAAGTCGCAGGCCTGCGCGAAATCCCAGGCATGCGCCGGGTCGGCAAGCGCGCAGGGCATGGCCTGTGGGTCGTGCTCCGAAGGCGTGGGCATCGAGGAATCCAGCCTGATTGCTTGGCGCAAAATGCGGATGGATTCATGATACGCAAAAAAGAGCCAGGGTCTTCGCCTATAAGGCGAATGAAATGACACCTTCACGCAAAATACGCCAGACCGGGCCCCGGCCCGTCCCTGCGCCCGCGGCCGCTTGCGCACAGGGCCGCTCGACCCGAGCAAAAAAAGAGGGGCGACCTGAGGTGCCGCCCCCCAAACGACGCACTGCGACGAGTGCTCTGGAGTCCTGTGCGGGCTCGATTCCCGGTGTTCAGAACCAGGCCTCGACCTGCAGGCCGATGCTGTTGCCGCTGGTCGAGCCGGCGACGCCGGTGGCGCTGTAGCCCGGCAGGCCGTTGTCGCCGTTGTAGCCGCTGTTGGCCGGATCCAGGGCGGCAGCCGAGTTCCACGAGGCGTGCGTGTAGTACAGGCGGATTTCAGGCCGCGAGTAGTACTTGTACGCATCGGGCACGATGCCCAGGCCGATGGTCTCGATGTTCAGCGTCTCGGTCGGGTTGCCGTCGGGCTTCTTGGTCATGTGACCGAACTGGCCGATCACCCGCAGGTTGCCGGTGAGCGCGTAGGTGAAGCGAGCGCCCAGCGAGCTGTTGGTGTAGGCCACCAGCCCGTTGGCATAGGCCAGGGTGTCGTTGTTGCTGCCGGCGTCGTGATGCCCGTAGACCAGGTTGGCCTGGCCGCCGAAGCGACCCGCCTGCCAGTCCAGCGCATCGGCGATGCGCCATGCCGCGGCGCTGGTGGGCGAGGTGTCGGAGCCGAAGTTCTGCGCCAGCGAGGCCGAGCCGCGCGCGTACTGGATCCACAGCACGTTGCCCCCGCCGATCTGCGGCAGCTTCTGGTTGTGCTGGAAGCTGATGGCGTCGCCGCTGGTGCCGCCCACCGCGTTGCTCTTGGTCAGCGTGCCGGTGATGCGCAGGGTGCCGCCCGCGTTCACGGGAATGGACATCACGTCCACGTTGAAACGACGACCCGACTTGGTCGACAGGTCGTTGCCGCCGTCGCCGAAGCCGGCGTAGGAATCCGAGCCGAAGTAGGCCAGGCCCAGGGTGGCGCCGCTGTTGCCCAGGGCGATGTGGTCGGCACCGCCGCCCACCCCGTCCATGCGCACGAAAAAGTGGTCGAGCATGTCGATGTTGGCACGACCGTAGAAGCGCTTGCCGGCCCAGAAGTGCACTTCGGGGGCGAAGTCCACGCCGCTGACCGAGA
>JAJZRT010000306.1 GCA_021802595.1 Pseudomonadota bacterium | reverse complement strand
GGACACGCGCAGGCAGTACGGCACCTTGACGATGTAGATGCGGTCGAGGAAGGCCTCGTTGTTCTTGTTGTTGCGGAAGGTCGTCCACTCCGACTCGTTGCTGTGGGCCAGCACCACGCCGTCGAAGGGAATGGCGCCGAAGCCCTCGGTGCCCTTGTAGTTGCCCTCCTGGGTGGCGGTGAGCAGCGGGTGCAGCACCTTGATCGGCGCCTTGAACATCTCGACGAATTCCATCAGGCCCTGGTTGGCGAGCGACAGGCCGCCCGAATAGCTGTAGGCATCGGGGTCGTCCTGCGAGAATTTCTCCAGCTTGCGGATGTCGACCTTGCCGACCAGCGAGGAAATGTCCTGGTTGTTCTCGTCGCCCGGCTCGGTCTTGGAGATGCCCACCTGGCCCAGCACCGACGGCCAGCGCTTGATGACGCGAAACTGGGTGATGTCGCCGTTGTACTCGTGCAGGCGCTTGACCGCCCAGGGCGACAGCACCTTGCCGAGGTAGCGGCGTGCGATGCCGTATTCCTGTTCCAGGATGTCACCGTCCTCGTCGGGGGAGAACAGCGACAGCGGCGAGTCGTTCACCGGCGAACCCTTGATCGCATAGAACGGCGCCTTCTCCATCAGGTGCTTGAGCTTTTCCGCCAGCGAGGACTTGCCGCCGCCGACCGGGCCCAGCAGATAGAGGATCTGCTTCTTCTCCTCCAGGCCTTGGGCCGCGTGGCGGAAGTAGGAGACGATCTGCTCGATCGTGTCCTCCATGCCGTAGAAATCCCTGAAGGCCGGATAGATCTTGATGACCTTGTTGGAAAAGATGCGGGAGAGGCGGGGGTCCTGCCGGGTGTCGACCAGTTCCGCTTCGCCGATCGCGGCCAGCATGCGCTCGGCGGAACTCGCGTAAGCCATGTGGTCCTTCTTGCAGATGTCGAGGAATTCTTCAAGCGTGTATTCCTCTTCTTCCCTGCGGTAGCGTTCGATGTACTGGTTGAACAAGCCCATGGAGTCCTCCTGTTCTGTGATCGACGACGGGTTGATCATGCTGACGCAATGATCGTGCCATATCCATAACGGCCATGATTCGACCATATTGAGCACTATTGGTGCCGGAGAGGGAAGAAAAATTTGATCGACATTGGTGCATGCGCGCAGGACCGCACCATTGGAAGGCATCGGATTCCAGATGCACTCGCGTAGGGCACGCCCGACGCGCCGGGAACCCGATTGACGCCAGGCAGGTTGCGCTGTTCATCGCCCGCGGCGTCGACCTCATCAAGGAATCCACGGGCAGCCCAACCGCGCTGGACTGTGCTTCGATGCTGTCGGTGCGGATGTCCTAGCGGAGGCGGGAGCGGTTGCTTGAGGCAGTCGGGCTCGGCTGCAATGTTTCAGTCCGATCAACGACAGGGAAACCGAAACCGTGGCGCGTCCCCGGTCGTCTGATGGCAGACCGGTCGGCGCGAATCGATGCTGGCGCCGCCGCCGCCCGATACATGGCCGCGCAGCGTGGCCTATATTGATTCAACAATTGTGCGTAGGGGAAATGGCCATCGCCCCGAAACCTCCTCAAGGGAGTTCATTCTTGGACAAAGGCGTCCAGCAATCTTCACATTCCCGGGATGAGGGCATTCCTGTCCCGCTGATTGCGCAGGGCTTTCGTCAACTCCCCATTTCGCTGATCGTCAATCTCGCGATAGGGCTCATTCTTGCAGCCGTGCTGTGGGACGCCGCTCCCTCGCGCGCGCTACTGGCCTGGTCAGGGTTGCTCATCGCTGTCACCGGGGCTCGGCTTCTCACCTTGCGGGCATTCAGAAACGCCACTCCCAGGAGCGAGTCGGATTACGCTGCCTGGAAGAAGTATTTCCTGGCGGGCGCATGCGCCGCCGGCATGGTGTGGGGGTCGTCCGGAATTCTCCTGTTTCATCCCACTTCCTTGCCGCATCAGGTCATTCTCGCTTTTGTGCTGGGTGGAATGGTGGCCGGGGCCGTTCCGCTGTTGTCGTCGATGGGCCACGCCTATTGGTGCTTCGCAATTCCGGTCATGGTACCCATCAGCATACGAATGATGTGGGTGGGCGATCGCATCCATCTCATCATGAGCCTGACGATGGCCATCTTCGGTCTCGCCATGCTCGCCACGTCCGCCCAGGTGCACCGACTGTTTCGCGACTCGGAAAGACTGCGCCGCGAACTGTTCTCCTCAATCGAGGTGGAGCGGGCGCTGGAATATCTGGTCCGCCTGGACAGTCTCACCGGAATCCCGAACAGGCGGCTATTCGAGGAAGAACTCGACAAGGAGTGGGCGAGAGCAAAACGCGACAACAGGCCGTTGTCACTCATCACAGCCGATATCGACCACTTCAAGGAATACAACGACCACTATGGGCACCCGGCCGGCGACCTGTGCCTGGTGGAAGTTGCGCAGACCCTGTACCACACGCTGTCCCGCCCCGGCGACGTGGCTGCCCGGATCGGTGGCGAAGAGTTCGCGGTCTTGTTGCCGCAAACGGATCTGGATGGCGCGATATCCGTGGCTGAGCAGATACGTGCGCAAATTCTGGCCTTGAACCTTCTTCACGAAACATCACCCGTGGCCGGGCAGGTCACCCTGAGTTTCGGCGTGTCGTCGTCCGAGCTTGCTTCCGTTACCTCGCCTGCCGGGCTGATCCACACATCGGACGTCGCGCTGTATGAAGCCAAACGCTGCGGGCGCAACCAGATCGTAGCCGCCCTGAAAACGGTACCTGCACTGGATCGTGAGCACTAGGCCTGCCCCAGGCCGACAAACCCGCCGTCGATTTGCGCCTTCGATGAATCAGAGTGGCAAGGGGGCTTCAGCCTTGTCCGCCCTGCGCAGCAACTGCAGACATTCGAGCGTCGCCGCCATGTCGAGCGCGCTGAAGTCGTCCAGGGTCGTGAGTCGCGGGTCGGCGCCCGCGCTCAGCAGCATTTCCACCACGACATGCTTGCCGGTGGAGGCGGCATACATCAGGCAGGTGGCGCCATTGTCGTTCTGGTGATCGAGGGCGATGCCGGCGCGGATCAGGACGTCCATGGCGTCCAGGCTCTCGCCCACGCAGGCCAGCCACAGCGCGTTGTTGCCGTCGCCATTGGTGGCATCGAGCGCTGCGCCGGCCTGCAGCAGTTCGAACACGGTTTCCGCGTCGCCCAGCTTGCTCGCGCGCATCAGCGGCGTCATGCCGTGTTCACCGACGGCGTCGGGATCGTCATCGGGGTAGCCGTGCTGCTGCAGCCACGCTGCAAGCTGCGGGCCGGGCGCGGGCGGTGCGGTTTTCCGTTGCAGGCGCTGCCACGCCGCAAAGCCGCCATCCAGGCTGTAGACCTCCGCGAAGCCGAAGTCGGCGAACATCTGCCCGTAGGTCTGGCTGGCGTTGCCGTGGTAGCAGACCAGCAGGACCGGCGCGGTTTTCGGCGTGCCGAGCAGGAGGGCATCGAGGTTGGCGGCGGACAGGCGGCGCGCCCCGGCGATGTGGGCCCGTTCGAAGCGGGCCGCGTCGCGCGAATCGAACACCCGCACGTTGCCGCGGGTGAGCAGTTGGCGGGCGGTGGCGGCATCGATGCGCCGGAAAGCTTTTTCGTGGTTCATGGGGTGACCTCCGTTTCGTCTGTCATGGGTCCGGGTAGGGCGGCAGGGTGGTGATGCGCGTATCGGCGAGCGCGCGGCCCACGGTGAAGTGGTAAAGCGACTGGAACTGGCGGTCGCGCAGGCCGAGCAGTTCGTGGAAGGCGTCGTCGAGAAAGCAGCCGATGCCGGTACCGCGCAGGCCGAGCGTCTCCGCTTCGAGATAGAGGACGTGGCCGACGAGGCCAGCCTCCCAGTGCAGCTGGCGGTAGCGCCAGGCATCCTGCTGCACGCTGGCTTCGAACTCGGCCAGCATGCCCAGCGAGAAGCAGCTGTCGGCGGCGATCGCCTGCTGGCAGCTCACGGCGCGCGCCACCTTGTGCCACGCGCCCGCGCGCAGGCGGTAGAGCGGCAGGTGCGCCGGGCAGCCGTCCACCCGCTGCCACTCGAATTCCTCGGCGAGCGCCGCGCGCAGCTTGGCTTCAACCGCCACCTCGCGCACCAGGATGTACAGCCCGGGGGGCACGCCTTCCACGCGGTGGACGAAGAACACCGGGTGGATGGCGGGTGCGAAGTCCCACACGTCCCACGGTGCATGCGCGCGCGGCAGCAGGCTGTCAATCAGTTGCCAGAAGTCCTCCGCCTTCATCTGGAAGCTGGCGTCAAAGCGCTGTGCGCTGCGCCGGCCCATGATGATCTCGGGTGCCGGCAGATGCGTGGGCGAGGTGCCTTCCGGGTAGACGTGCGGTATGGGCGCTGTGACTGCGCCCGGCGTGCTCTGCGTCGCGTCGGCGACTTCGTCGATGACTGGCCAGTGGTACATGGGGTGCGGATCGAGGACATTGGCGTGGCCGCGCCAGCATGTGTGCATCTCGCTCCAGGGCGCGGGTTCGGTCGGCGTTTCCTGGCGCACGATCTGTACCAGGAGATCGGGCTCCTCGCGCTCGGCGTCGGCGTAGTCGTCGTCGCGGTCGGTGCCGAGCAGAGCGGCCAGATCGCGGCTGTCGCATTGGGGGGCCAATTGCAGTTTCCAGCCGAGCAGGCCGGCAGCGTAGCGCAAGGCGGCCAGCGCATGGCCGACGTCGAGCTGGCAGTAGCGGAAAGCGCGTTCGCCATATTTCCAGGCTTCGCGCCAGTGAATGGAGGAAAGCCCGAGCCACAGCCCGGGCGGGTGCGCGGCGGCGGACACACAGCGTTGTTCCAGTTCGTGGATCCGGCTGGCGTAGTGATACAGGCCATCATTGAGGCCGACAACGCCGTGGGCGATCACATAGGCTTCGGTCGGATGCAGGTTGCCGCTCGACGGGTTGCAGCGCAGCGCCCAGCGGTCCGGCCCGTATTCCTTCCACGCCGACAGCCCGAGCGAGAGTTCGAGCAGGGCGCCGATCGAATCCAGCGAGAACGCCGTGGCCGTTTCCTCGTCGGCACGCGCGAGCCGGCCCGCGGCGAGCGGCAGGCGCACCAGCGGGCTGCCCTGGAAACGCCGGAACGGATCGGGCTGGCTGGTCCAGTCCAGCGTTTCCGGGCCGGCGGCGTAGCGTTCAGGACGGTGCTTGGTGCGCTCGTGGTAGGCCAGCGCGATCTTCGCCCGCTCGCTGTCCTGCGGCGTGCTGTTTTGTGGCCCGCTGTTTTGAGATGTGGCGCAGGGCGTCGCCGCCTGCGTGCGCGGACAGGCTTCCTGGCTGCGGGCCTCCGTGCGATCGCCAGCGATGCCGAATCGCGCCTCGATCTCGTCCGCATCGAAGCCGGCCAGCCGCCAGCCCTTGGCCTCGATCAGCGGACGCCGGATCAGCAGCGGGTTGGCCAGCATC
>JAJZRT010000305.1 GCA_021802595.1 Pseudomonadota bacterium | reverse complement strand
CGCACGCGATGTTGCAGTCCAACTCGGCGTGTCAGTGTCGACGCTTTATGCTTATGTCGATGCGAAAGGTCAGCCGCGAGAGCGGGCCAGCGAATTGCTGGGCAAGCGCGGGGTTCGGCCTAAAATAGCAGCATAGGCCGAGCAGTGCCGGTCAGCTTTCTCTCGGACGAGCAGGCACGGCGCTATGGTCGCTTCGCCGGCGATCCTACATCGGACCAGTTGGCGCGCCATTTTCATCTCGACGATGCAGACCGGATGTTCATCGGCGCGCACCGCGGCGATCACAACAGGCTCGGCGTTGCGGTACAGCTTGGCTCTTTGCGGTTGCTCGGTACCTTTCTCGAAGATCCGGCACAGACACCGGCGTCGGTCATGCGGTTCGCAGGCAGCCAGCTGGCGATCGACGAGCCGTGCGAACGGATGGCGCAATATTGCGCGACCAAGGGACGATGGCGGCACGGCCCGCGCATCCGCGACCATTATGGCTACCAGGTTTTCTCCGATCCACGCATCGCGTTCCGATTGCATCGTTTTCTGTACGCGCTGTGCTGGACGGGCACCGATCGGCCATCGGCGCTCTTCGATGCAGCGGCGACGTGGCTGATTGAATCCAAGGTGCTGTTGCCAGGGCTGTCCGTCCTCGAGCGCGATATCGCACGAGTCCGCACACGGGTCGCCGCGCATGTTCATCGCCGTCTCATCGACAGGCTGACGTCGGAGCAACGCGCCCGGCTCGACACGCTGGTCGCCGTTATTGGCGACGGGCGGCAAAGCCCGCTCGATCGACTGCGTGACGGTCCATACCTGCAAAGCGGACCCGAGATCAGCCGCGCCGTTGATCGCCTTACCGAAATCCGCACGTTCACAGCGGGCTTGCCCGAACTTGACCGGGTGCCACCCGGCAAGGCGGTCGCATTGGCGCGATTTGCCGGTGCGGCGCGGGCGCAGGCGGTGGCCCGCCTCCCCGACGATCGGCGCGCTGCCACCCTCGTCGCGTTCATCCGCACCCTCGAAGCGTCGGCCAGCGACGATGTCATCGACCTGTTCGACGTCGTGTCGACCAGAATGTTTTCCAATGCGCGCATCAACGCCAGGGATGCCCGGATGCGTTCGCTGCGTGATCTCGATGCCGCATCGCTCCGGCTTCGCGATGCCGGCGTCGTGCTGCTCGATGATAGCATCAGCGATGCGCAGGTGCGCGCGGCCGTGTTCGCGCTCGTCGACCGGGCAGCGCTGACCGACGCCGTCGCACAGGTGAACCTTCTCGCGCGGCCGAACGACGAGAGCTATTTTGTCGAGTTGCGCCAGCAGGCCGGGACGATGCGCTATCTGCCGAAGATGCTGGCAGCGCTCGATCTTGCCGCCGCGCCCGCAGGACAGCCGCTGCTCGACGCGGTCGACCACTTGCGAAGGGTTCACAGGGGCGAGAAGCGCCGTGGACCGGCACCAACATCGTTCGTCCCCAAGGGGTGGGGGCGCCAGTTGAAGAGTGATGACGGTACATTCGATCTGACCGGATACCGGCTTTGTACGCTCGACCGGCTACGCCGCGCCATTCGCCGTCGCGACGTCTTTCCTGTTCGCTCGCTTCGCTACGCCGACCCGCGCAAAGGCCTGCTGACAGGAGCCGCCTGGGAAGCGGCGCGACCGACGGTATGCCGCACGGTCGGCGTGGCGGTCGCTGGCGACGAGGAGATCGCCAGGCTGTCCGCGCGGCTCGATCTCGCCTACCGCGAGACAGCGGCGCGCGTACCGGACAACGATGCCGTGACCATCACGAAAACGGCGAGCGGCGCCGACCTGTCGATCGCACCGCTCGACAGGATCGACGAGCCACTCAGCCTCACCGATCTCCATAGGGCAATCGACGCGCGCTTGCCGCAGCTGGATCTTCCCGAGCTGATCCTGGAGATGCATGCGCGAACCGGTTTCGCGGCGGCGTTCACGCATGCCAGCGAAGGCAATGCACGCGCCGAGGATATAGCGACGACGATCTGCGCGGTGCTTGTCGCGGAGGCCACCAATACCGGATTCGAACCGCTTGTCCGTCCCGAGGTGTCCGCGCTGCGCCGGTCACGGTTGAGCTGGGTGAAGCAGAACTTCATCCGCGCCGAGACGCTGACCACAGCCAACGCGCTGCTGGTCGCGGCCCATAACAGGATACCACTGGCCCGCGTTTGGGGCAGCGGCGAGGTCGCCTCTGCCGATGGACTGCGTTTCACCGTGCCAGTCCGCACGATCCACGCCGGCCCAAACCCGCGCTATTTCGGGCGCGAACGCGGCATCACCTGGTACAATCTGGTTTCTGATCGCTTTTCCGGGCTGAATGCCCTGACGGTGCCCGGTACGTTGCGGGACAGCCTCTATCTGCTTGCCGTCGTGCTCGACCAGGAAACCGAATTGCGGCCAGGCGAGATCATGACCGACACAGCCGGCTACACCGACACGATCTTCGGCATTTTTCACCTGCTCGGGCTCCAGTTCTCGCCGCGCATCGCCGACATTGGCGGCGCGCGGTTCTGGCGTGTCGATGGCAAGGCCGATTATGGCGTGCTGGATGACCTCGCCGCGAATAGGATCAACACCAGGCTGATTGTCGAACATTGGGATGATCTCCTTCGACTGGCCGGATCGCTCAAACTCGGCGTCGTGCGCGCGACCGATCTCACCCGTGTCCTTCAGACCAATGATCGCCCCACCAGGCTGGCACGTGCCCTTCAGGAGCTTGGCCGCCTCATCAAGTCACTCTACATGCTGCGGTTCATCGACGACGAAACCTACCGGCGCCGGATCCTGGTCCAGCTCAATCGCGGCGAGAGCCGCCACCTGCTTGCCCGCACCATATTCCACGGCAAGCGCGGTGAACTTCGCCAGCGCTACCGCGAAGGGCAGGAGGATCAGCTCGGCGCGCTCGGGCTCGTCGTCAACCTGGTCGTGCTCTGGAACACGATCTACATCGACGCGGCGGTCAGCCAGCTACGCGCCGAAGGCCATGTGATCCTGGACGAGGACGTCGCCCGCCTCTCGCCGCTTGGTTCCAGGCACATCAACATGCTCGGGCGCTATGCCTTCACCATTCCCGACATCGTGGCGCGCGGCGAGTTGAGGCCGCTACGCGATCCTGGTGCCACAGGTATCGACGATGCTTGAAGCCCCTTATGTAGGTTTTCTGTTCCGTTGCTACTCAAACCCCTAACCCAGCCCGGTCAGCGCACTGCTGAGCCGGACCGCGCCTCGCTCGACTTCGCCCTCGGCGCCGTCAACCGCTTACTGGACGCTATCGGCAGCGAAGTCGTGCGCGAAGCCGCGTAAAGTGAATGGGGGTCTCGCCGTCCGGCGCCAATGCCGGATTGGCGAGGCACCCGTCATTTCAAATGCCTGGAATAGAATAGACGGTCACACAGCGAGCGACAGCTTTCCGGAGCCTCTCCGCGCCGTATCCGAGCGCCTTTCGCTCCTTGTCGTCCAGATCGTCCAGTTCGGGCTGAAGCTGGAGCCCCGAAGCGGGCTCCAGCTTTTCGACGCCCGACGGTCGAAATCAGGCGGGCAAAGGTACCAAAGGGTTGCCGAACATCGGATCGGCTTCCTTGGATGCCAGGGCCTTGCCCAGGTCGATGCCTAGCGCCTTGGCCACGCCGGCGCCATAGGCCGGATCGGCCGCGTTGCAGTTGCGGATGTGGCGAAACTTGATGAACTCCGGCGCGTCACCCATGGCGCGGGATGTGTTGCCGAACAGGGCTTCCTGCTGCGCCGGTGTCATCAGCCGGAACAGCTTGCCAGGCTGCTCGAAATAGTTCGTGTCGTCCTCGTGATAGGACCAGAACTTGGCATCGCCGTTGATCTTCAGCGGCGGTTCGGCAAACTCGGGCTGGCCCTGCCACTGGCCGAAGCTGTTGGGCTCGTAGTGCGGCAGGCCGCCGTAATTGCCATCCACGCGGCCGGTGCCGTCGCGGTGGTTGCTGTTCACCGGGCAGCGGGCCTTGTTCACCGGAATCTGGTGGTAGTTGGCGCCCAGGCGGTAGCGCTGCGCATCGGCATAGTTGAACAGGCGCGACTGCAGCATGCGATCGGGGCTGGCCCCGATGCCGGGCACCAGGTTGCCGGGCGCGAAGGCGGCCTGCTCGACGTCGGCGAAGAAGTTCTCCGGATTCCTGTTCAGTTCGAACTCGCCCACCTCGATCAGAGGATAGTCGCCCTTGTACCAGACCTTGGTCAGGTCGAACGGGTGCAAGCGGTACTGCTCGGCATCGGTCTCGGGCATGACCTGAACGTACATTTTCCACCTGGGGAAGTCGCCGCGCTCGATGGCATCGTAGAGGTCGCGCTGATGGCTTTCGCGGTCCTTGCCGACCAGGGCCTCTGCCTCGGCGTCGGTCAGGTTCTTGATTCCCTGCTGGGTGCGGAAGTGCATCTTGACCCAGAAACGCTCGCCGTCCTTGTTCCAGAAACTGTAGGTGTGCGAGCTGAAGCCGTGCATATGACGGTAGCTTGCGGGAATACCGCGGTCACTCATCACAACGGTGACCTGGTGCAGCGCCTCGGGAACCAGCGTCCACCAGTCCCAGTTGTTGGTGGCCGAGCGCAGGTTGGTGCGGGGGTCGCGTTTGACGGCCTTGTTCAGGTCGGGGAACTGGCGCGAATCGCGGATGAAGAACACCGGCGTGTTATTGCCGACCATGTCCCAGTTGCCCTCCTCGGTGTAGAATTTGAGGGCAAAACCGCGGATGTCACGCTCGGCGTCGGCAGCGCCGCGCTCGCCGGCCACCGTGGTGAAGCGGGCGAACATCTCGGTCTTCTTGCCCACTTCGCTGAAGATCCGCGCGCGGGTGTACTTGGTAATGTCCTTGGTCACCGTAAAGGTGCCGAAGGCGCCCGAACCCTTGGCGTGCATACGCCGCTCCGGGACAACTTCCCGCACGAACCCGGCCAGCTTCTCGTTGAGCCACACGTCCTGCGCGAGCAGGGGGCCGCGAGGACCGGCGGTCAGACTGTCACGGTTGGTGACCACGGGCGCACCAAAATCCGTGGTCAAATGGGTTACGGGGCAACGCTTGGTGTCATCTTTTTCCATCACGGGTTCCTCTCGAGAAATCACCAGCGGTGCGCCGATTGGCCGCCGGCGGTAGAATAGCGGTTTACAGGGAAATCATGATACGCATCGGCGGCATCATGTCCAATCCTCTTGCGCGAGATCGGGCTTTCCTCAGTAGTCGCTAATGTTCAGATCTGATTACAGGCAGACGAGATGTTGTGTGAAGAAACTCGTGATGGCTCTGTTGCAAAAATCGTGAAGCTTGAGCATGCTTGGCGGAGATTGGACGGACGGAACGATGACGGATTTCAAGTGGCGCCATTTCCAGGGTGATGTGATCCTGTGGGCGGTGCGCTGGTATT
>JAJZRT010000304.1 GCA_021802595.1 Pseudomonadota bacterium | reverse complement strand
ATCTGTTCGGACCCGAACGAGACAAGACGTTCTTCTGTGTCTTCGACTATTGCCAGAACCTGGAGTACTTCAGCCAGAACATCCCGGCCATCGAGGGCTCGCTGGGTGCGCCGCTCGGCAAGCGGCTGTTCAATGCCCGGCTGGAGTTGATCGGCGAACTGGACAAGGCGCTGGCGGAAGGCCAGCGCGATGCCGCTCGCGAGCAGCGGGCGCCGCCGCACGGGCCTCCCGATTCCGATGACGAGGTACGCGCACAAATCGCCGCGTTGCTGCATCGCGAGGTGGCCGCCATGAACCTCGCCAACTTCGTCGTGCGTCCGCGGCGGCGCATCGTCGAAAAGTACGCCCATCCCGAGTCCTGGACGATCTTGTCTCCGGAGGCGCTATCGGAGCTGTCGCACGAGGTGGCGGGCCTGCCGACGGAGCTCGACCCGGAAGGCGAGGAGGCCAAGCGTTTCGACTTGCTGGTGCTGAACCTGCAGCTCGCGATGCTGCGCTCGGAACCGGGTTTCGCCCGGTTGCGGGATCAGGTCAAAGAGCTCGCCGGACTGCTGGAGGAGAAATCCGCGATACCGATGGTGCGCGACCAGATGGCGCTCATCCAGGACGTCCAGACCGACGCGTGGTGGCAAGACGTGACTGTCCCCATGCTCGAGGGCATGCGCAGGCGGTTGCGTGACCTGATCAAGCTGATCGAGAAGCAGAAACGCAAGCCGATCTACACCGACTTCGAGGACGAGATGGGCGGGGAGCTGGCAGTCGAGCTGCCCGGCTTCGGCCAGGGTACGGACTACACGAAGTTCCGCGCCAAGGCCCGGGCGTTCCTGCGCGCGCATCAGGACCACGTGGCGATTCGCAAGTTGCGGATGAACAAGGCATTGACCGCCGCCGATCTCGCGGAGCTGCAGCGCATGCTCGCGGACAGCGGCGTCGGCGCTGCGGACGACATCCGCCGCGCCGCCGAGGAAGCGCACGGGCTCGGGCTCTTCGTGCGCTCACTGGTCGGGCTTGACCGGCAGGCGGCGAAGGAAGCCTTGGCCGGGTTTCTCAATGGCAAGATGCTGAGTGCCAACCAGATCGAGTTCGTGAACCTGATCGTGGACCACCTCACCGAGCACGGCGTGATGGCGGCGGCGATGCTGTACGAATCTCCATTCACGGACCTGACGCCGCGCGGGCCCGAGGCGCTTTTCACGTCCGCGCAGGTCGATGAGTTGCTGGCGGCGATCGAACAAGTGCGCCGGTCGGCCGTTGCGGCATGAATGGCGGATCAAAGCCAACCGGCCTCCACGAACGTCGGGGCGATTCACTGCCGTCAAGTCGAGTGCCGACCTATCAGCCTCAAACCAAGCGCTGCCGAAGTCGTAAGCAGCCATCGCCACCAAGGTAGCTTCCCCGACGGAATAGCGACATCGGGCTCCCTCAGATCAAGCCGATCCATCATCGCGTCTCCAGCGGCGTGGAATTTCGGAACGTGACATGCCGCATCGCACGTTGACGGTTGGGTTTCCGTATCCAGTAAACCCGGCACAAAGTGATAGAGCTGCCGGCCTGGTGAGGCGCAGTTCACCGGCACGATGACCGACTGCAGGAACTGCAGAACCAGAAGACTCGAGCACGCTTGACTGAAAGCGAACACATTTTCCCTGGCGCGCAGCGGATGGTCCTCGGGCAGCGCCTCGATGTAGTGTGGATCGTTCAGAAGCCCTTGGCGATCGAGCTGAACTTCACCAGGGTCGTACTGGCCGATGCATGCCAAGCAACGACGGCCTGGCCCTGTCGTGTGGGCACGCCAATCAGCGCCGATCAGGCCAGCCGATGGCGTGCGCCGCACCTGGATGCCCCCATCGACGACGGGGATGAAACAACCGTGAGCTATCAGGTTTAGTAGGTGCCTTGGCAGCGGGCGATCAACGCAGCTGAACAGGACGTCGCAATCGAGCGCTGCCTCGTAACCAGGAGTGTGGTGGAGACCATGAGGAACTGGCTCGACAGAAAAGGCTGCCGCGGTGGCGTGCTGCCGAAGCGCATCGGCGACGACATCCACCTTCAGACGCTCTGATAGAGCATCGGCTCGCGTGGCGTGCAGCAACCGGTCGAGGTTGTGCATCTTCACAACATCGAAGTCGACGAGCACAAGTTCCTGCAATCCGGTCCGCGCCAGTGCTTCGGCGACGAACGCTCCGACGCTTCCGGCTCCGATGACCCCGACACGGATGCGCGCCAAGTTCGCCTGCTTGACCTCACCCCACGCGTGAATAGTGCGCTCGAGTTCCGGTGTTGGCGCCGGGAGCGGACATAGAGCGTCAGCAAAGTCGATCTTTAGCCGCACTCCGGTCGTCCGCACATTACGACACCAGAAACGGCGATATCGGCCTGCTGCCACGCGCTCCCAGAAGCGCGCGCTCCAGATTCCATCGGAACCGGTCGTCATGCCGACAAGCGGCATCCGCGTTGCTCCTAACGCCGCTGCCGCATGACCTTCTTCGGCCCGCACGTCATCCTGGCTCATCGGCTGCCAACCAGGAACCGGGTGACTGTGCAGAAAGACGAGCCCGGCCTTGTCGCGAACCGCCTCGCCCACTGCGCGTTCGAAGTATCCCGGCTCGAAACTGGCATTACCGTGAATTCGCCGCTCACCCGCCTGCGGCGGGATCATCTTGTAAACCACCGCGGTCTTGCGTCGCCGGCCCGTGGCGGGTCGATACAAAGCGAAGCAGAGATCCTCCTGACCATCGCTGCGGATCAAGTGCGCAAGGAGTTCGCGCGCGGTGCCACCGTCCATGGCGATTGAGTGTTCGTGCACGATCACTGCGTGGCCCACAACTGGCGGATATAGGCCATATAGGTGGCGACTCGCTTGCTCGTTTCAGCCTGCCAGTTTGGGTACGGTCGCGACCAGTACTCGAAGCCACCGGCGAATGGGCTTGCCTGAATGTTGGCGGTCGGATGCCCCTGACCCGTGGATCGCGCGCCGTGAATCTGCGGGCTCACATGGGGTCCTCCCGGCGGTGTCAATGGGAAGTCCTTCGGCACCTCGAAGCCGAGGGTGACGGGCTTGCCAGCATACTTGCCGACTTCCACGATGTAGGCGAACTGAAGACGGCCAGCGTTCGAGTCGATGACCTGCGGCTGATATCCCAGTGCCGCTAGCTCCGCCGCAAAGACATTGATGCCGGTTGGTGGCACATCAGAAACTGGCGTCGGGCCTACCTTGACGGTGATGAAATTCTCGCCGTTGTGGATCTCGATCCTCTCATCTCCCTTACCTTGGAAGCTCGTGCGTTCGCCGTCTTTCTTGACCTCGACCAAGTAGTAGCCCTCAGGATCCTTGTGGCCGAAAGTCTGTAGGATTTCGTCCGGCGTCTGGACGCGTTCGGTCGTCGTAAACCTTTCGGCGTCGAGGAAGAAGTAAACCTCGTCACCATGGTGATGGTGTTCGGAAACGAACTGGTCTTCGTTGGTCATCGTCGTTCTCCAGTCAGGGGCTATCCGCTAATACGCGGATTAGCGGATTAGCGGACTCACCTTGCACGCTACCTTGCGTCAGCCGACATTGCAACCAGCGGTTTTTGGTTCCGTTCAGTTTCCGACTAGGCCCAGCCGCTGGGCGCGGATCCGAGCGCAATCGACCGAAACCTGGAATCGGTCTGCGATCGCGTCGATCAGGGCGCGGGCGAACGGTGTCGCCAGGGTTATGGGTTCAAGCGCTGGAGGCGGTACGCGCTTGACGACCTCTGTCGCAAGCTCATGAGCGCGCCGCCGTGGCACGAGAATCGCACCGCACACATAGCCTGCCTGCCATTCCATCCAGTCGGTTTGCGGCGCATCCACTATCGTGTCGCGCTTGCACACCTGGACGTCGCCCGCTTTTGATGTGGCGGCCGGGATAAGTGAGCCACCGCTTCGTTGGTCGAACAGCCACGTGTGAAAGTGCACGTGCCCGAATTCGTGCGTGAGTGTGGTGCGCAAGCGATTTTCGCGATGCGTCTCACCGGCAAGATCGGCGGCGATGCGCACGGTCGGCTTCTTGTGAGGGTTGAACTCGGTAACGCCTTCGACACCGGGTCCGTAGTGCGATAGGTCTGCATAGGAATCGAAGTCGGCCACATGCCGTTCGATCAGCTTGGTGAGGTCGTCGGTGCGGATCGGGTATTCCACCTTGCCGCGGATGTCCTTGAGGAACGCGGCGACAAGGCGTTCGCATTCGAGGTCAATCTCCCCGTCTTCGTAGTAAGGGCGCTCTTTGAAGCGGCCCGTCGGGTCGGGGATCATTCGCATCGGTCAGCTGCCGCTCTGTTTGCGGCGGAATGCCGTCACCAATCTGGTGAAGTCGTTGGCCGATTTTATCTGGCGCCGCAAGCTGTCTGGCCATGTGTCGGCAAGGAACGAGAGATAGTCCGCGTCAAGTGACAGTACTTTTGCGACCTGCGTGACGAACCCCGGCGACGACGGCATGCGCCGGTCGTGTTCGATGTCGTTGAGGTACTGCGGCGAAAGCGCCACGCGCTCGGCGAGTTCCTTTTGGCTGAGCCCCTTCGCCTTACGGGCGGTTGTGATCACGCTGCCAAGGGTGTCGTTGTTCGGCATAGGCTCCTCGTCAATCAACTAAAAAGCGTATCCGCGAATCAGCGTAGAGGCAAATAGAAGCGCCAACAATCGAACGGTAGACGAACCGCCCTAGTTTTCGTGGCTACTCATCAGACATCGTCTACGTGCATATGCCCGAGTGGACAGAGAAGGACGAACAAGACGTCCAAGGTATGCAAGGGGAGCCGACACAATTGCGTACTCGTTCCCTGCCGGGCGCCGTGCTAGTGGGCGATCAGCTCCTGGCATGACCTGCAGCGGTGCGGCGCCAAGGCCGGATGCCGCGGCGGCGGACGCGCTGCGCCGTCTGCGCCGCCGCCCCCGGCGCGCGCCGGGCAATTCAGCGGACGCACGCTTACAATGTCCGTGCGGGCGGCGCCCAGGCTCGGCTGTACGAGCCATATCTCCGCCCGGGAGGCGAATCATGGCCACGCTCGAAATTCTCGAATTCCCCGATCCACGCCTGCGCATCGTGGCGCAGCCGGTGACGCGCTTCGATGCCGCGCTGGCGCAACTGGTGCGCGACATGTTCGAGACCATGTACGCCGCGCCCGGCATCGGCTTGGCCGCCACCCAGGTCAATGTGCACCAGCGTCTGCTGATTGCTGACGTCAGCGAGGCGCACGACCAGCCGCTGGTGCTGGTCAACCCGCGCATCCTGGCGCAGCACGGCGCGCAGACCTACCAGGAGGGATGCCTTTCGGTGCCCGGCATCTTCGCCGATGTCGACCGCGCGCTGGCCATCAGCGTCGAGGCCGAGGACATCGCCGGCAAGACTTTCGTGCTGGATGCCAGCGATCTGCTGGCGGTATGCATCCAGCACGAG
>JAJZRT010000303.1 GCA_021802595.1 Pseudomonadota bacterium | reverse complement strand
CGGAAACGATAGTTGCCGTCCGCATCCGCCACCGGGGCCGCCACGGACGCCGGTGCCGCGGCAACGGGTGCCGGCGCCGGGCTCGACGCACTGGCCGGGGCATCCGCCACGATGCCCTGCGACAGGGCCTTCAGTCGCTGGCAAACGCTGTCGACCGCCTGCTGGTCGACGCTCGATCCATGGTGGTGGCCGTCCATTTGCATGGCCAGGACATCCTTCGCCACCAGGAAGGCATCCACATGCTCGGACGTCAGCGCCATCTCGCCCTTGCGGATGCGGTCGAGCAGCGATTCCAGCATGTGGGTGACTTCGGTGATGTCGCTGAACGCGAAGGTGGCCGCCCCGCCCTTGATGGAATGCGCGGCACGGAAGATCGCATTGAGGTCCTCGCTGTCCGGCGCGGACACGTCGATAGCCAGCAGGAGCTTCTCCATTTCGGCGAGCAGTTCGTCCGCCTCATCGAAGAACACCTGATAGAACTGGCTCATGTCAATCGTCATTTTTATACTCCGTCATCGTCACGCTGCATGTCTGAACGCGGCACCTCAGCCGATCAGTTTCTTCACCACCTCGGTCAGGCGCGCCGGATCGAAGGGCTTGACCAGCCAGCCGCTGGCACCCGCTGCCCGACCCTGCGCCTTGATGTCGTCGCCCGACTCGGTGGTCAGCATCAGTATCGGAACGCTCTGGTAGCTCTTCATGGCACGCAGCGCCTTGATCAGGCTCAGGCCGTCCATGCCCGGCATGTTCTGGTCGGTCAGCACCAGATCGACGGTCTGCTGCTTGGCCTTGTTGAGGCCGTCCTGCCCGTCCACGGCCTCGATCACGCCATAGCCCGCCGCCTTCAGGCTGAAAGCGAGCATCTGGCGCAGCGAACCCGAGTCATCCACTGCAAGTATTGTTTTCGTCATCATTACTCCTGCTACCTTCGTTGTCTGGCATCGCCCGTAGTGCGTAATCTCAAAACAGCTCGATGTCGCCGCTTTCCATGTGGCGCTGGTTGACCGTGCTGCGCACGGTGCCCCCCAGTGCGGTACCGCTCGCCCCGACCTGGTCGCTGATGTGGTTCAGCATGGCCAGCATCGCTTCGCCGCCGTTTTGCTGCTGCTCGGCCGAACCGTTGGTGCCCAGTGCACCGAACACGTCCCGCAACCCGGCCAGATGCTGCGCCATCCGCCCGATCAGCTGGCTGGTCATGTCCTGGAACTGCAGCCCGGTGATGGCGGCGCCGACATGCCGGCCGATCTCCTCGCGCAGCGCCTCCAGACGCGCCGCCTGTTCAGGTGCCGGCTGCTCGGCCGACATCAGGGCCCTGAGCGTTTCCTGCTGCAGGTCGACTGCGTGGTGGATCGCCATGAAGCTGGCGCATAGCTTCTTGATCGCCTCGCCCAGCAACACGTCCATCTGCCCCAGGTCGCGTTCGACCTCGGCCAGATGCTGGTCGCCATGAACGGATACTCCCGACAGCAGGCGCATGACCTGGCTGTTCATCGACTCGTCGGGCCGGGATTCGCGGGAAAGCGTGGCCACGTTCACAGCAACTTGAAGAGCGACAGGCCGGAGGTCTGCACGAACGATTTCTGCGCGGCTTCCAGCGTCATCTGCTGTTTCGACAGATCGGTCAGCGCCTGGGTGTAATCGAGATCCTGCAGGTTGGACAGGGTCTGGCTGTACTGAAGGCCCTTGTCGGAGCCTGCGCTGTCGAGCGCATCGAGCTCCTGGAGGCGCGAACCGACCGAGGCACGCACCGACGACACATTGTTCAGGGCCAGCGTCAGGTTGTTGTCGGCAGTCGTCAGCGCAGCGCTCAGGCCCGTGGTTCCCGGCGTGTTCAGCTGGGTGATGAGGTCGCTCAGCGTCTTGAACATGTCCTGGCCTCCCCCCTGGAACACCGCCTGGCCCTGGCTGCTGACGGCCATCTGGCGGGTGGCGTCGACCTGCATCAGACGCTGCCCCTGGTCTCCCTGGTACTGGACACCGCTAGCGGTCTGGACAAACGGGGGGGTGGTGGTCTGGAAGCCCGAGAACAGATAGTTGCCCTGCCCGTCGCGGGTGTTGGCCAGCCCCATGAGCTGATTCAGGCTGCTCTGCAGGCCCGTCGCGATGGAAGCGCGCTCGCTGTCGCCCAGGTTCCCGTTGCCTGCCGAAATGGCCGTGGTTTTGATGTTCTGCAGCAGTTCCGTCACGCTCGACAGGGTGCTGTCCACCGCAACCAGCGAATCCTTGGCATAGCCCCGGTTGGTGCCGTACTGCGTGTTGAGCGCCTGCGACTGCGTCACCTCGAGCGCCCGCGCCGCCGCGATCGGATCGTCCGACGGCGTGAGGACGCGGCGGCCGGTCGCAAGCTGCTGCTGCGTCTTGTTCAGGCTGAGCTGCAGGTCACCGATGCGGGCGGAGCCGGAGTCGAACAGGGTCTGGGTGCTGATACGCATGATGTTTACTGTCCAATCGTGAGCAGAACATTGAACAACTGGCTGGCAATCTGCATGACCTTGCCGGCAGCCTGGTAGGCCTGCTGATAGCGCAGCAGATTGGCCGCCTCCTCGTCGAGATTGACGCCCGACTCGTTTTGCACCGACTGGGTGGCCTCGGTGAGCAGCTTCCCGGCGGCGCCGCTGGTCACCTCGAGTTCACGCGTCTTGTTACCGATCTGGCTGACGAACTGCGAATACGCCCCCTGGAAGCTGGTGCTGCCGTTGCCCAGCGTATTGGCGGTCTGCAATGCGCCCAGCAGCAGGGCATTGCGGCTGTCGCCCACCCCGCCCGTATTGGGCCCCACGGTGAAGCTGTCGCCGGCAGCCGGGGCCCCGCTGATCGTGGTGCTCCAGCCGTTGTAGCTGATCGTTGCGCCGGGCGTATAGGTCAGGCCGGTCGGGTTGCCCGTTCCGGTTCCCGTCACATTGAAGGTCGTCGGCGAGGTAAACGTGATCGTGACGGGCTGCTGCAGATTGGCATTGGGCGGCGGCGGCGTGTTGACGCTGCCTGCACCGATGGTGCCCGTCCCGGTATTCCCGGCGGTGGCAGCCGCGCGGATGGGCGCCGCAGCTGCGAGCAGGGTCGGATCGGTGATCGCCACGTTCACGCCGGACGCGCCGTTGGCGGTCGGACGGATCAGGAAGCTGTCACCCGCCGCGGGCGTGGTCGACACGTTCAGGGTCACACCGTCCACGGTCTTCGGAAGCGCCGCGGGCGCGAAGGTCGTGGCGGTATTGTCGGACAGGCGGGTCAGCGTGTAGTTGGTGCCGTCATACTGCAGGCGGTAATCGCTGGTGGTCAGCGCGTTGGCATCGCTGATGCTGGCAGTCACGGTGGCCGAGCCGGTATTGGCTGCATTGGCATTGACCACGGGCGTCGCCAGCGTGAACAGGTCGCTCCCCAGGTTGCCATTGAGATCCTGTCCCAGGCGATGCTGCGCATTGATCGTGCTGGCCATCCCGATGGCCACCCGCCCGAGGGCGTTCTGTGCCGGTTCGAGCGTCTTGCTGCGGAAATCGAGCAGACCGCCCAGGCTACCGCCTGCCAGACTCGACTCGCCGATGAGGACCGTACTGCCGTTGCTGGCCTGGTAGGCCACTTGGAGTTTCGAGGGATCGGTGGGAGAAGCCACGCTGCTGAGCTTGGAGGTCGTCACCCCCACCACCAGCGGCTGGCCATTGCCGATGAACACGTTGTAGGAACCGTCGCCCTGCTTGACGACCGTCGCCTTGATATCCTTGTTCAGATCCATCACCAGCTGGTCGCGCTGATCGAGCAGGTCGTTGGGCGGCTGGCCGGTCGCGCGCTGGGCCTTGCCGATGGCGTCGTTCAGCTGTGCAATCTGGTCGGCATAGGAGTTGATTTCAGTAACGCTCGACTGGATCTGGCTGTTGACCCCCTGGTCCATTTCGTCGAGCCGGCCGGCCAGGCTCTGGAAACGCGCGACCAGCGAATCGGCTGTCGACAGGACCGACTGGCGCGCCGGGATGCTGGACGGGTTCGAGGCGACGTTCTGGATTCCGCTGAAGAAGTCCTGCAGGGCAGGCGACAGGCCGGACGTCGGATCGGACAGCAGGTTGTCGATCTGCTGGATCTGCGTGTAGTAGCTGTCGAGCCCGCTTTTCGAGGCTTGCGCCGACTGGGCCTGCACGCCCAGATAATCGTTGTATACGCGCTGGATCGTGGAGACGTCGGTGCCCTGCCCCAGGAAGCCGTAGCCGAAATTCTGCGCCTGGGCGGCGCCCTGGATCACGACCTGGCGGCTATAACCCGGCGTCGACGCGTTTGCGATGTTGTGGCTGGTCGTGCTGAGCCCCACCTGTGCGGCTGTAAGGGCGCTCTGACCGATACTGAGGATGTTGGTAGCCATCTATCTGGTCGCAAGGGTTATGGGGAAAGGGATACGAGTTCGCTTGACAGGTGAATCGGCCAAACCGGACTTTTCTTGAGTCAGGTCGTTTCGACCAGCCGGATCACCCCCATCAGCTTCTGGGCATACCCCGGGTCGGTGGCGTAGCCGGCCTGCTGCAGGCCCTGGGCGAAGCCGGCGGCGTCCTGCCCCTGGGCGATCGCGTTCTGGTAGCGTGCATTGCTGCGTAGCAGGTTGGCGTAGTCGCGGAAGGCGTCGGCGTAGGAATCGTAGGCACGGAAGCTGTCCACCTGCTTCTGCGGCTTGCCATTGACGTATTCGGTTGTGACGACGTCGACGGTGCGGCCCTTCCAGCCGCCACCCGCCTTGATGCCGAACAGGTTGTAGCTGTTCTGGCCGTCGGGTCCGCGGATCTCGTTGCGGCCCCAGCCGGTTTCCAGCGCCGCCTGCCCCATCATGAAGCTGGCGGGAATGCCGCTGCTGGCGCTCGCAGCCTGGGCATGCGGCAGCAGTTTCTGCACAAAGGCCCCGACATGCGCAGGGACGTCGCCGCTGCGAATGGCGCCTGCCGCAGCCGGCTGCAGCGGGATGCCGTCTTGCGGGGCCTGAACGCGCAGGCCCTCTTGCGGTGCGTTCAGCGGCAGACCGGCCTTGCCTTCAGGCGACGTCCCGTCGACAGCAGGCGCATTCAGGGTGCGCGAAAGCTGGCGAACCATCATGTCGGCGAGGCCGATGCCGCGGCTGGCGAGCTTCTGCGTCAGCTGCTGGTCGAGCATTGCGGTGTACATGCGGGTCTGCTCGCTGTCGAACATGCCGTCCTGCGGCGTCGCCTCGCGCATGCTTTTCATCAGCATGTTCATGAACACCGCCTCGAACTGCTGCGCTGCCGCCTTCAGCGCCTCGGGCGAGGACTGCTTCGCCTCCAGCTTGAGCTGGCTGACGCCCTGGACGTCGAGCGCGAACTTGGAGGTCAGGTCGGCGCCGCCGATCATTCAGATCACCTCCAGTTCCGCATGCAACGCACCCGAGGCCTTCAGGGCCTGCAGGATCGCCAGCAGGTCCTGCGGCGTCGCGCC
>JAJZRT010000302.1 GCA_021802595.1 Pseudomonadota bacterium | reverse complement strand
GTGGACGTCGCAGGGAATCTCCTGCACGTTCACTTGGCGCGGCCACTTACCGAACTCCAGGTGCACGTCCGAGAGGACATGCAGACGCAACGGCTTCACGGCGATGCCTCCCGCATGCGCTCGATGGCAGCCGCCGCGGCGGCGATGTTGGCGGCCCCGGGTGGATTAGCGGAGTGGGTGCGGATGGTTTGCGGCACCACCGACCACCGCCCGGCCGCCGCCTGCGCTTCCAGCCACGCAGCGACCACGTAGCCCGTCGCCTCCGTACGGTCACCCAGATCATGGACGAGCGACAGCTCGGCAATACCGCCGCCATAGAGCCGTGCGATCGCTTGGCGCGCATTCTTGGCCCAGATCCAGCCCGCCGGGGCGGGGCGGAGGTCATCGACCCAAAGTTTTTTCGTCTTCATGGCTACCTCTCCCGAAAGCGACGCTGTGCATCAAACTCGCCCGGCCGCAGCCGGGTGCCCTGGGCATCCGTGATGCCGCAGAACCCGACACCAAATGCCTTGAACCCCAGCCGGGCCTCCCACGCGCTGTAATCGAGGCTATCGTGGTGGTGGCCGTGGAACAGCCGGCTCACGCCCATGGCCTGGGCCAGCTCATCGATGGCCTCAAAGCCGTAGGGGTGACAGCTGGGCGCCTCGTGGGTCACCAGGATGTCGGCCGCCTGATCGAAGAGCCGCTCGTACACGTCCGGGAAGATGGTGGACAGGTGCCTGAGCGCACGCCCCCGGAGGATGGACTCCACGGCCCCTTGGCGCCCACGGCTCCACTGCTGCTTCCTGCAATAGGCCGCGTAGTTGTCGTGCTGGGGTGCTTGCGCCGGGTCCCAGATCTCGCTCCTAAAAATCCCGCCCAGCCCGGCAATGCGCACGCCGGCGATTTCCACCACCCGGCCGTGCAGGTTGCGTGCCGCAAAGCCGCCCAGATTCATCCACGACGCCAACTGATCCGTGTCGTGGTTGCCGTGGATGAACCATACTTCGGTGCCGGCCGCTTCCAGCGGACGCACGATGTCCGCAAAGGGCCTGTCCGGCTCGATATCGCCCAGCAGCACCAATGCACGCGGCCAATAGAGCTCCACCGCTTCGATCAGGTGATCGAACTGGCCGTGGACATCGCCGCAGAAGAGAATGCCTGCCACGTTTTTGTAGTTTCGCTCGTACATGTCTGACTCCTGCCCCGGTCGGGCCATATGTCTAAGCGCCTTGTGGGCGCACAAAAACAAAAACCCCGCGGACTTTTGGTCTCGCGGGGTTTGGTTAAAACCTATCGGGCTTTACTTGCTAGGTCACTTTGCCCCTTCCCCGCGCATACGCACAATTACTGCGCTTGTGGTTACCCACAGCGCAGACACGGCGAAACGTTCGCCGCGGTGCATAAGATTGAAGGACGGGACTTTCATGAAAAGCTCTGTGCGCCGAGTTAAATTATCAAGATGGTTCAATCGTATCCAGCCACTTCAATTAGGGCAACCGTTTAGGGTGCGCATTTCCATTTCGCGTTGGAACTGTTGTTATCGAGGCACAGGCGATCATCGGCGCGCCTATAAAGTTACGTTGCAGCAGCTTGGCATAGGGGTACGCCCCCAACACGCCGAACGGCCGTTTCTCCGGGCCATCGGCCATGTATCCCAGTGACTCATAGAACTCAACGGCCTGAAGCAGCGCCAGTGGGCAGGGGGCTGTAAAGGTCTCATCCTCCTCAGTAGAATCATCGGAAGCCACGTATCGCCACAGGAGCAACCGTGAGACCAGAACCGTTCCAAGACACCGAGCTAAGGAAGCGTCTTCTTGAGGAAAGCGATGCTCGTGTTGCGGAGGTACTGCGACGTCCCCCCGCGAAGTGGCCCTCAAAAGTGATGGCACTTCCTACAGGTATCGCGGTGCTTCTGGCGGGCATACTGATTGCTGCCGCGCTAATCTTCCTTGCGGTTGAAGAACGCTATCAGTTGGCCTCCAGCGGTAAGGGTTTCGTGTACCGCCTAAACCGTGCGACAGGACATGTCACCCTCTGCATGCCAAGCGACAGGGGCGCCGTGGACTGCTCTGGCGAGTATGCCCATTAGCCCGAGCATGGGGCGCTGGACCAAGGTGCCCCTGTGCTTATCGTCTTGGAGCGCGACGTGGCGGCCCGGAGATATATCGAAGCGGATCAGATGCGACCTGGTAGTAGCTCTGTAGGGAGGAGGCTGCGGTCACCAGAGGCAAACGCTGGCGGTACAGCAGGTGATATAGAAACCCGATGACCCTAAGCGAACTACTCGGCCAAAGCGGCTATTTATGTTTCAGGTTTCGATCTTCCGCTCTCGGACAAGAGCGGACGAAGGTGTGAGAGAAAACGCCAACACAATTTCGTGATCGCCCCGTCAGGTCGCCGCCGGTCGGGTTAGCGGGCTTTCGATCAGAAGGAGTTATACGCTTACTAAATTTTCTGAAGAAGCCTCAATCGTCGAGAGGCGTTTTTTGCGGTAAGCGGACCCAAAATCGGCTGCCCCGACTAGGAGCGCTGTCCACGCCCACCTCTCCGGCATGCAGCAGCACGATCTTACGCACCAGCGCCAATCCGAGTCCCAAGCCGCCGCGCTGGCGGCTGCGCGAGGGGTCCACGCGGTAGAAGCGATCGAACAAAAGTGGCTGGTGTTCCGCCGCAATGCCGCAGCCTGTATCCCTGACCTCGATGCATATGAAGGCATCTTGTGCTTTGGCCGAGATGACAACCTGCCCGCCCGGTGGCGTATAGGCGATCGCGTTGCTGATCAGATTACCCAGCGCACGCTGCAGAAGCACACGGTCGGCCTGCAGTGTCAAGCCGGGCGCGGTTTCGATCGACAGCTGCACGTGCGCCTCGCCGGCCACCGGATCGAAAAACTCCACCAGCTTCCTGATTTCCTCGGCGACGGCGAGCGACTCGGGCGACAAGGCACCCTCAGGTCTTTCGCTTTGCGCCAGAAACAGCAGGCTCTGGATCATTTGCGACAGCCGCGCGCATTCCTCGACCGCCGACTCCAGGGCCTCGCGGTACTGTGCCGCGTCGCGCGGCCGCCCCAGCGCTACCTCCATCTCGCCCCACAAATTAGAAATGGGCGTGCGCAATTCATGCGCCATATCGGCGGAAAATTGCGAGATGCGTTCGAAAGACCCTTCCAGGCGCTCCAGGGTTTCGTTGAAAGCAGTCGCCAGAGTGCGCAGTTCCGCGGACAGGCCGGCAGTTTCCAGACGCTGGTGCAGATTGTTCGCGCCGATGCGGCTGGCCGCATCGGCCATGCGGCGCAGCGGGCGCAACCCCCGCCATGCGATGCCATAGCCGGCCATGGCCGAGACGAGCAGGGCGACGCCCAGTACCCAAGACAGGCGCAGGCGATAGTCGGCCAGGATACGCGCCTCCGCGCTGCGATCGAGCGCCACCTCGAGACGCAGCGGCTCGCTCGGCGCCCGGGCATGCGGGCGGGCGACCAGCATGAGGTTGGCGACCAGGAAGTGGCGCCCGCCGCTCGTCGTTTCCCTGAGCAACGGCGGTCCACCAGGCGTCGCGGCGAAGGATGGCGAGGACGCCAGGGCGCGACGGAAACCTGGAGTCTGCAGGAGGACCTTCTCGCCGCCCGTGAGGCTCAGATACAGGTTGTGCGGCGCGTTCGGCGGCAACGGCAGATAGGCTTCCTGGCGCAGCGCCTCGCTGTCGGCCGCGTGCGTGCGCAACAGCACGGCGGCGGTATCGAGCTTGCGCAGCACCGCCTCGCGATCTTCCTGGTTCATGCGGCGCTCCAGTCCCCAGTAAACCCAGATGCTGGTGACCAGCAGGATGATGGCCAGGGCCAGCGTGAACACCACCGCCAGGCCGGCGGCGAGCGAGTTGTGGGGCAGCCCATACTGGCGCAGTCGGCCTGCGATGGTCTTGACGCTATCCATCCTGGTCGTTGCCGCGCCCGGCCGGAGCGGTGCCGGATTAGCCATCGCGCGATTCCAGCACGTAGCCGACGCCGCGCACGGTATGCAGCAAGGGGGAAGAAAAAGGCTCGTCCAGCTTGCTGCGCAGGCGGCGAACATGCACATCGACGACATTGGTGTCGCTGTCGAAGTTCATGTCCCAAACCTGCTCGGCGATGAGCGTGCGCGAAAGCACCTCGCCGCAGCGCCGCGCTAGCAGGGCAAGAAGCTTGAATTCCTTGGGCGTCAAATCCAGCCGCCGCCCGCTGCGCTCGGCGCGTTGCCGCGTCGTATCCACGGTGAGATCGCCGATCTGCAGGACATCGGACTGGCGCAGCGGG
Source organism: Pseudomonadota bacterium (assembly GCA_021802595.1). Next base: position 1,167 of record JAJZRT010000302.1, on the reverse strand, counting down.
GCACGCCGCAGCACATTGCGGATGCGCGCCAGCAATTCGGAAAAGGCGAAGGGCTTGACCAGGTAATCGTCGGCGCCGGCCTCCAGGCCGCGCACCCTATCAGCTACAGAACCGCGGGCCGTCAGCATCAGAACGGGCGTGTGCGGCTCGCGCTGCATCTCCTGCAGCACGGACCAGCCATCCCGGCCCGGCAGCATGGCATCCAGCACCACCAGATCATAGATGCGGCTGGAAGCGAGATGCAGACCGGTTTCGCCGTCGCCAGCGATGTCGACAACGAAACCGTTCTCGTCCAGGCCTTTTTTTAGATAGGCCGCGGTTTTGGGCTCGTCCTCGACGATCAGGATGCGCATGTTGCGAGGATAGATTTTTGTCCCCGCGACAGCAACGCGCAGATGACGAAATCGTCATCTGCGCGTCATGGTCGCGCAAGCCGCCGATTTCCATAATGCCTGCATGGTTGGAAACGAACATCTTCGCATCTTTGCGTTTCCTCGATCCGCGCCCTGCAGCCCATGGCTCATGGCGCTGCTGCTCTCCGCCTTGGCCCTGTCCGGCTGTGCGACCTATCAGGCACGCCCGCTGCATCCTGCCAGAAGTGCGGACGCCCTGAGCCGGCGCAACCTGACCGATCCGCGTCTTGAGCGCTTCCTGGAAATTCAGGAGCACAGGCCGGGGCCGCCGCGCTGGGATCTCGAAACCCTTACCCTGGTGGCGCTCTACGAACGGCCCGATCTATCCGTCGCCGCCGCCAGGCTGGATGTGTCCAAGGCAGCAGAAATCTCTGCCGCCGAGCTGCCCAATCCGGTCCTGTCCCTGTCGCCCACCTACAATGCGACAACCCGGACGCCCTCGCCGTGGAAAGTCGGCCCTGTCGTGAGCTTCCTCATCCAGTCCTACGGCGCGCGCCCCGCGCGCATGGCCGCCGCCCGCGCGCAAGTGGGTGCGGCGCGCGAGGCGCTGAAGACGGCGTCCTGGCAGTTGCGCGGAGAAGTCCGCACGCCCTTCCTGAGCCTCTGGGCGGCGCGGCGCGACCTTGCCCTCGTTGCCCAAGAGGTGGCCCTGCAGCGCAAGTATGTCGGCGCGCTCGATCAGCGCTACCAGGCCGGACTGATCTCCTCCGCCACGCTCAATGCGGCAATCCTCACGCAGAACCAAGCCGAGCTT
>JAJZRT010000301.1 GCA_021802595.1 Pseudomonadota bacterium | reverse complement strand
CCACTCGCGGTTGCTCCGGGCGGGGTCGGTCGTTTGAGGAAGAGTGCGCTTGCGCCACTCCGTAGCGAGTTGTGGATTGTTCCACAGCGGCGCACGGGCGTCGGTGAGCTCGCCCTGCGCCGCGGCAAGATTCGCCTGGCTAGCGCGCAATGCCGGGTTGGCCTGTTCAGCCTGTTGCCAGGCTTGCTCCAGAGTGAGTGGTGCCGACAGGACTGAAAGTGGATAAAGTGATGCGAGCAACAATGGCACGCCGATAAGGCGGCACATTAGCCGCATCCGGCTGCGCAGGCTGCGGTAAATAGGGACGAATTGCACGATAACTCCTTCTGATGCATGCACAGCAGCTCGCTTGAGGCGAGCGTGCACTCAAGACAAAATCACAACATGATTTGAATCAGATTTAGGAGAACAGACGCGGGGGCCGATAGCGGCCTTCGGGAAGAGAGGGGAGAACGATGGTACGCAAAAAGACGAAGTAATCGTCAGGCGTCGCTGCCTGGAGGATAGGATGCAGCGGAAAAATTCCAACAAAATGATCCACGGCGTGGCACCAGTGGTTGCACACAGCGCCGTTAAAGCTGGTTTTTCCGTCTCCAGACTGCTCAGCAGACAATTCATCGTCAGCCAGTGCAGTTTGCGACGCCTCCATGTAAAACGAGTCGGCCACGGCTTCGCGATTGAACGTCCAGCCGCCCGCATTGATCACTAAGGTGATCAGCAGGAACTGAACAATTCGTCGGAACGCGGCAGACATAGCGAGGTATTTAACTTGAACTGAGTAAGGTACAAGCAATTTAAACCCTATAGCGACTTCATGGTCAAGCGATTAAAATGACCGGATTTTCATGCGGAGGGACTCATGCGTATCGGGGAATTGGCAAAAGCTACCGGCATCGAGGTTGAAACACTGCGCTACTACGAACGCGTGGGGCTGGTGCAGCTACCTGCCCGCCAGGGCAACGGTTACCGGGCCTATGGCCAGGATGCGGTGGAGCGGGCGAATTTTATCCGGCATTGCCGCACACTAGACATGGGGCTGGGAGATATCAAGCGCCTGCTCGATTTTACGTCGAAGCCCGACGCCGACTGCTTAGACGTGAATCACTTGCTTGATGAGCATCTTGCTCGCGTGCGTACCAAACTCAAATCACTCAGAACGCTGGAAAAACAGCTCGCCCAGCTTCGCACTCAATGCGATGCCGGCTACAGGGCGGCAGACTGCGGAATTTTGCAAGACTTGGTTGCGGCCGCCCATGGCGAGGCGTGCGCGTGCCACCCGTCCGGCGCAAACATCAGCTTGCCTAATCGAAAGACGCGCGAGTGATCGCGGAGTTGGCCAAAACGACGGCGTTGTTCATTGCCACCGCCGTCGCCGAAATCGCAGGCTGCTACTTGCCCTGGCTTTGGCTCAAGCAGGGCAAGCCCGGGTGGCTGCTATTGCCGGCAGCGGCGAGCCTGGCACTGTTCGCCTGGCTGTTACGACCTTTGCTGCCTGAGGCACAGCGGGATCTGACGTCTCGGGGACGATGAGGGTATTGTCAGGAACGCCGCCGTAAGTATTGCGAGACGGAGAGGATGTGAGATAGGCCGGAACTCCTCTGATATCGTGAGAAGTTATCCAGACGACCCATGACAGAGACGAGCCCAGCCTATGCAGCGAATTGTATCGAGCATCACGACTCTTGAACATCATTGCAAGGCAATCAGCGAAACGCCGGAAGTCTATCGTCCGCCGCACTGTCCGCACTGCGGGCTGAAGGTGCTGTGGCGGCATGGCTACTATTACCGCAAGGCCGACCGGGGTCGGCATGGTGAAGCATCACTGAACCCGATTCCCATTTGCCGCTATTGTTGTTCGGGGTGTCGGCGTACCTGTTCGCGGCTACCGCTGTGCATAGCGCCGCGCCGCTGGTACGACTGGGCGGTGCAGCAGGGAGTGCTACTGCTCCTGTTGAGCGGTTTCTCGCTGCATAGCTGCAGTCGAAGCGCGTGCTTCGATCGCCGGACCGTGCGGCGCTGGCGCGACTGGCTGCAGTCTCGCACTGATACCTTTGCCTTCTTCCTGCGCAACCGCTTCCCGGAGTGGGGGTGCAGTGCGGACGGCGCCAACTTCTGGCGCACCGTTCTCAATCACCTGCCGCTTGCCGAGGTGATGGCCTGGCTGGATCGGGATCTGATCGTCCCATGATGAACCACGCCTGAGCGGGCGGCGGACAGCGCAGGCCCCGCCCGGGCGGGGCCCCAACACAGTTTGCCCCTGTCATGAACCGACGGGTTCGGGTTTCATGGGCGCTCCTTTTTACAACGAGGTGCGAACATGAGAGAGATCGACCCGAAGGCGTTGTTTCGACTATCGGTATTAGGGCCGCTGGCGAGCCGTTCCCGGCTGGAGCGCGGGGAGTTGCAGCAAATCATTCGCGAACTGGCGCAACGCGAGTACGCCATTCCCGGCTCGCGCCGCCGCTACCTGGGCGAGAAGACGATCCAGGCTTGGTTCTATGCCTGGCGTCACCAGGGCATCGCCGGACTGACGCCGAAATCCCGGATCGATCGCGGCCAGTCCAAGCTGTCGCCGCCGGCACAGGCGGCGATTCTTGACGCCAAACGGGACAACCCCCGGCGTTCGATCCGCCAGATCCAGCGTTTGCTCGAAGCCGCCGGTACCGTCGCCCGCGGTACCCTTTCCCGCTCGGCGATTCATCGGCTGTTGCAACAGCAGGGTCTGTCACGCATCACCGGCTCGGCCAGCCTGCCCGAGGAGAAGCGCAGCTTCACCGCCGCCACCGCCGGCGACATCTGGTACGGCGATGTGATGCACGGCCCACGCGTGACCCTCAAAGGGCAGATCAGGAAGACCTATCTGGTTTCCTTGATCGACGACGCTTCGCGCCTGATCACGCACAGCGCCTTCTGCCTGGGCGAGACCGCGCTGGACATCGAGGGCGTACTCAAGCAGGCGCTGTTGAAACGTGGGCAACCAGTCAAAATCATCGTTGATAATGGCGCTGCCTACCGCGCCCATACCCTGCAGGGTATCTGCGCGCGCCTGTCCATCCACCTGATTTACTGCCGGCCCTATGCGCCCGAAGGCAAGGGGAAACTGGAGCGCTGGCACCGGACCTTCCGCGATCAGTTCCTGTCTGAGCTCGATCCCCGGCACATCGCCGATCTGAACGATCTCAATGCCCGCCTGTGGGCGTGGCTGGAACAGGTCTATCACCGCACGCCCCATGCCGGACTCGATGGCCTGACGCCGCTGGCACGCTACCAGCAGGACTTGGCGAAGATCCGCAGTCTGGGCCTGCGGGCCGCTCAGATCGATGAGCTGTTCCTTCATCGCATCAACCGTTTCGTCAGAAAGGATGGGACCGTTTCCTACCTGGCCACCCGCTTCGAGGTGCCCTTCGAACTGGCCGGCAAGACCATCCGCTTGGTGGTCGATCCCCATGCCGGCACCGTCCTCGGTGTCGAGAATGAAGCCGGCGACCGCGTCGGCAGCGCCACGCCCCTGGATACCCTGGCCAACCTCAAGCGTGTGCGCCGCAAGCCGGCCCCCATTGGCGACATGCCCGCCACAAACCGCGCCACGACGAATCTGGTCGAACTCGCCTATCAGCAGTACCACGGCATCGAGGAGGCATGACATGTATCTTCAACACTTCGGCTTGCGTCATCCGCCCTTGGGCAAGGAACTCACCGATCCCTGGGATGACGGCGCTCTGGCGCTATTGACGGAGCGTTTCGCCTGGCTCTTGCAATCGCCTGGGCTCGGTCTGATCACCGGTGAGCCCGGGGTCGGCAAGACCGCCGCACTGCGCCACCTCACTGGCTCCCTGAATCCGCATCGCTACCAGGTGCTCTATCAGGCCGAGACCGACTTCGGCCGCGTCGACATCTATCGCGGCCTGGCCCGCGCCTTGGGCGTCGAACCCAGCTACCGCCGCGCCCATCTATGGCGCGACATCAAGCTGCGGATCCACGAACTAGTCGATAGCAAACAGGTCTTGCCCGTCTGGATCATCGATGAGGCGCAGAACCTGCCGCTCGACTTCTTCCGCGACCTCCCGGCCTTCCTCAACTTCGCTTTCGATTCGCGTGACTTGATCACCGTCTGGCTGGTCGGGCATCCGGCTCTGGCCCATACCCTGGAGCGAGCTCCCTATGCGGCCCTCCATAGCCGCATTCAGGTCCGCGTCCACCTCCAACCCATCGTCGAGCGAGAACGATTCCACCTGCTCATCGGCTACGCCTTGAAGACCGCTGGCTGCCAGCACACCTTGCTCGCTGACTCCGGCATGGAACTCCTCCGTCAGGCCTCCAAGGGTCTCCCTCGTCAGGCCGGCCGCATCCTCCGTACCGCCATGCGCCTCGCCGTCCCCAAAGGCATCAACCACCTTCCCGACGATCTCCTTCAACAAGCCATCCTGGAGTTGCAATGACACCCGACATCGATCCGCTCTTCCCCAACCAGATATCCGACCAGACTGCCGTCGCCCTCAGCGAATTCCTCCACGCCCTGGCCGATGAGTGTGACGCGCGTTACGCTCATCGCCTGCGTCGCTACTACGCTAGGCAACACGTCGTCTACGATCCCGACCACCCTTGGATTTCGCCTCCGTCCGACCCCGATCTATAGCGCTTCTGTCTCGTCCTGTACCAGGGGCGTGTTCCGCCTACACCACCTCGGGACACGCCCCTCTTGTTGCCCCTGAATAGCTCGGGTCGCTGCATCTAAATTATTGCGGGGCGTAACACCTTCTCTCTCGGCTATTCCTTGCGTGCCGATGTCACGCAAGGGACTACGTTCGATCTCCTCAACACCGGGCACCTGGGCTTTATCCTGCCAGCGGGGGTGAGCATCTCATCAATGGGTGGCTACAATACCGGGGGTCCCACCTCGGTGCCCGAGCCTGCCACGTTCTATTTGATGCTTCTGGGATTGCTCTTAGTTGCGGCTTACAGCCGTAAGGCGCAAAGGAGTCAAGCTCTGGGCCGACTGACATACAGCGGCCTTCGCTCGCGCCCGTCGCGATGACTGTGGGCGCAACTTTCTGATTGCTTTCTCGCACAAGGGAAGGGCCGAGGTGTTTGCCTCTCATGCAATCCCGACGCATGATAGAGACGGCAGCGCATCTTACTGATCACGTATTTCCCCACCTGCCGTGCGCCAATGGGTGCCGTCGGTGCCCAATACGCCTGCGCTTGCTCGTGTGGCGCGACGCTGCGACCGACCGCTTTCCAAACCGGCCAATAACCGTTGTGGGTCGAACTGAGGCATCCGGCCCGCAACTTTGAAGACGCGTTCTTGCCGCCGCATGCCCTGCAACATGCCGGGCGGGTATCAATCACAGAATCCGGATATTCCAAATTACCGGAGTGGAAGAAGCTGTCACCCCGGATTTCAGCCCGCCTTCATCCAGATCACCGGCTTGCCCTTGAGGCTGG
>JAJZRT010000300.1 GCA_021802595.1 Pseudomonadota bacterium | reverse complement strand
CTGCCACGCTTAGTCACCCATCCCCATGACGATGTAACCGGTCGGGCAGACGTCGGCACAAATATGGCAGCCGATGCACTTGCTGTAGTCGGTGTCGACGTAGCGGCCCACGGTGGGGTTGTCCTTCTTCTTCACCTTGAACACGGCGGTCTGCGGGCAGTACACCACGCAGTTGTCGCACTCGAAGCACTGGCCGCAGGACATGCAGCGTTTGGCCTCGTCGACCACGTCCTTGTCGGACAGCGCGTGCAGACGTTCTTCGAAGTTGCCGAGCGCGCCTTCCTTGTCGAGCACGGTCACTTCACGGATGTGGCGCGGCACATTGGGGAAATGGCCGAGGAACAGCTCGTTGTGCGGGATGATATGGCGCTGCGAACGGTCTTCGAAGTTGTGCAGGATGTCCTTGCGCTCCGAGGTGCCCCAGATCTGGCCGTGAACTTCGCTGTACTCGTGGCCGGATTCGAGCCACTTGCGGATTTCGTCGAAGTGGTGGACGTCGACCTTCGGACGCTTGTCCAGCTCCTTGCCGGCGAGGAAGGCATCAATGCCGTCGACGGCGATCGAGGCATGGCCGATCGCGGTGGTCAGCAGGTGCGGGCGGATCACGTCGCCGCCGACGAAGATCTTTTCGCTGCCGGGGAAGCGATAGTTCTTGTCAGCCTTGATCAGGCCGTTGTTGTTGTTGAATTTTTCGAGACCGGTGAAATCGACGCCCTGGCCGATCGCGGACACGATCAGGTCGCCCGGCAGGTCGCGCTCGGTGCCCTCGATGATCTTGGTCTGGTTGCCTTCCATCACGAAGTCAGCCACGCGCAGCGCGGTGGCGCGACCGTTGGCGTCGACGACGACGGCCACCGGGGTGACGCCGCCGATGATTTCGATGCCTTCCTGCTGGGCATGCTCGACTTCGTGCTTGTTGGCGGCCATCTTGTCGATGGTGGCGCGCGACACCAGCACCACTTCTGCGCCCTCGCGAGCGGAGATCGATGCAACATCGGAAGCCATATGGCCGGCGATGACGTTCTCGGGACGCTCGTCATGGGTACCCGGCTTGGTAACGTTACCCAGGCGGCGTGCAACGGTCGCAACGTCGATGGAGGTATCGCCGCCGCCGATGACGACGACGCGGTTGCCGACGTGCTGCAGGCGGCCTTCGTTGAAGGCGCGCAGGAAGGCGACGGCGGTCACGCAGTTGGGCGCTTCGGCGCCCGGCACGGGCAGCGGACGGCCGGCCTGCGCACCCATTGCCATGAAGATGGCGTCATAGTTCTTGTCCAGCTCTTCGAAGCTGATGTCGCTGCCGACACGGGTCTTCAGACGGGTCTCGACACCCAGCGCGATGATGCGGTTGATCTCGGCGTCGAGCATTTCGCGCGGGGTACGGAAGCCGGGAATGCCGTAGCGCATCATGCCGCCAAGCTCTTCGTGCTCGTCGAAAATCGTCACGCCGTGGCCGCGCAGGCGCAGCTGGTAGGCGGCGGCCAGGCCGGCGGGGCCGGCACCGATCACGGCGACCTTCTTGCCGGTTTCGGCGGCGGTCGACGTGTAGGCCATGTTGTTCTCGATACCCCAGTCGCCGACGAAGTGCTCGACCGAGTTGATGCCGACATGGTCTTCAACCATGTTGCGATTGCAGCCGGATTCGCACGGCGCCGGGCAGACGCGGCCCATCACGCCGGGGAAGGGGTTGGCTTCAGTGATGCGGCGAAAGGCGTATTCCTGCCAGGTCACGCCTGCGGGCGGCTTCTCGATGCCGCGCACGATGTTGAGGTAGCCGCGGATGTCCTCGCCGGCCGGGCAGGAACCCTGGCAAGGCGGCGTGGAGAGCATGTATTCCGGGCACTTGTGCGTCCAGCTCGACTGGAAGATGCGCTCCTGCGAAGAACGGTAGTTCTGGTCGGATTCGCCATCCTTATAACGACGCCATGTAACGCCTTCGGTTTTTGCTTTGTTCGTCGTGACAGCCATGTTGGTTCTCCTAACGCCTACGAATTAATCAAATAATTTGTCAAACAAGGATCAGTCGAGCTTGATCGCCTTACTGACCAGTTGATGCACCCCGCCCACCATGCTCATGTCGAAGCCATACTTGGGCAAAACCTTGGTGAACTGCGCCTTGCAGATGGCGCAGATCAGAGCCAGGAAATTGACCTGGTTTTCCTTGACCACATTATTCAATGCCGTGACGCGCGGCAGCGCACCCTTGATGCGGACTTCCATCAGGTCATCGGTCAGCAGGCCGCCACCGCCGCCACAACAGAAGGTGGCTTCACGGATCGTGTCATCAGCCATATCGTGGTAATTGTTCACCACCGACTTGATCAACTCGCGCGGGATGGTGAATTGACCGCCCGGCTCGGTACCCATGCGCGATGCGCGGGCCACGTTGCACGAATCGTGGTAGGTCACGACAAGATCGTCGTTCTTTGATGGATCGACCTTGATCTTGCCGGACTTGATCAGGTCGTTGGTCAGTTCGCAGATGTGCTGCGGCTGCGGGTAATTGGAATCAAGCTGCTTCTGCAGCTCGATCGAGAACGGGTCATTGCCGCCGTAGCCGATGCCGGTCAGCGTGTTCCAGAAGCTGTAGGCGACGCGCCAGGCGTGACCGCACTCGCCGACCACGATGCGCTTGACGCCGAGTTCCAGCGCGGCGTCGCGGATACGCATCGCGACCTTGCGCATGGTCTCGTAATTGCCGTTGAACAGACCGAAGTTGCCGGCTTCCGAAGCGTGCGAGGACAGCGTCCAGCTGATGCCGGCGGCATGGAACACCTTGGCGTAGCCGATCAGCGATTCGACGTGCGGCTCGGAGAAGAAGTCGGCAGACGGCGTGACCAGCAGCACTTCGGCGCCCTTCACGTCTATCGGCATTTTCACCGGCACGCCGGTATCGGCTTCGATATCCTCTTCCAGGCCTTCCAGCGTGTCTTCCAGCGCGGGGCCGGGCAGGCCGAGGTTGTTGCCGATCTTCTGGACCTTGCCGAGAATCTCGTTGGAATACTTCTGGCCCATGCCGACGTGGTTGAGAATCTCGCGACCGGCCATGGTGATTTCGGCGGTGTCGATGCCGTAGGGGCAGAACACCGAGCAGCGGCGGCATTCCGAGCACTGGTGGTAGTAGCTGTACCAGTCGTCCAGCACTTCCTTGGTCAGGTCCTTGGCGCCGACCAGCTTGGGGAACAGCTTGCCCGCGGTGGTGAAATAGCGGCGGTAAACCTGGCGCATCAGGTCCTGGCGCGCAACCGGCATGTTCTTGGGGTCGGACGTGCCCAGGTAGTAATGGCACTTGTCGGTACAGGCGCCGCAGTGCACGCAGGCGTCGAGGAAGACCTTCAGCGAGCGGTATTTGCCCAGCAGGTCGCCCATCTTGTCGATGGCGCGCTCCTTCCAGTCCTCGCCCAGTTCATGGGGATAACCCATGAAGTCCTGAACCGGCTTGCCCGCGATAAAAGACTTGGCATGCGCCATCACGCCTTCGCGCAGCTTGGGAACCTCGATGTCGTCCTTCAGTTCAGGAATGTCAAATTCAGCAGCAGCCACTTGCGAGTCCTCTGTCCGTACTTGGGTGTTCGTCGATCGCTGTCGACGAATCAGTTGTTCTGATCGAGCCGCGCAGCCCACGCCGCCACATGGCGATGTTCGCGCGGGTTGTCTACCTGGTTGCGCGTGGGGCTGAAGAACACGCCAGGCGCATGCAACAGCTTGCTGATCGGGAAGATCACCATCAGCGTGGCCACCAGTGCCAGATGCACCATCAGGATCGGATCCTGCGGCAGCGGCTGTACATCGAAATACATCAGGCCCATGAAAAACTCTTTCAGCGCGATGATGTCGGTGTGGGCCACGAAGGTCATCGTCATGCCCGACAGGCCGATCGCGATCAGCAGCACCAGCATCAGGTAGTCGGATGGCGTCGAGATGTAGCGCACCCGGTCGACCACGAAACGGCGTGCGAGCAGACCCGCGAGGCCGGCAACCATCATGATGCTGGCGTACTTGCCGAAAGGCTGGACGATATCCACCCAGAACCAGACGGGCTGGGTGAAATAACGGAGATGACGGGCCAGCACCAGGAACAGACCGAAATGGAACAGCCAGCCGAACACCCAGATCCACTTGTTGGATTTGAACAGGGATTCGAACAGCACGACTTCTTTCGCCATGCGATACACAACGCCGGTTTGCGTAGTCGGCGCAGGCGTGGTCGGAATGACCAGCGGCGCAGGCGTGCGGCTGTAGTCAAAAATCTTGTAAACCAGGCCGGCCACCAGCAGCAGGGTGGCGATGTAGAACATCCCGGCATAAATCATCGTCACAGTAGACAAACTCATCCCCTAACCACGTTTTGTTTACGAATCAAACGCGCATATGGGCGGCGCATTCAATCGGGAAACACAGCGCGAAATCGAAGTCGCCCCGGAACAATACCGGGGCGACCCGATGGTGCGACAGTTTAGATACAACCGGTCGGCTTGGGCAGGCCAGCGATCTTACAGGCCTGCTTGGCGGGGCCGTAAGGGAACAACTCGTACAGGTACTTGTTGTTGCCCTTCTCGGGTCCGAGCTTCTTGCCAATCGCCTTGGTCAGCACACGCACGGCGGGCGCGATCTGGTATTCAGCGTAATACTCACGCAGGAAGTTGACGACTTCCCAGTGCGCGTCGGTCAGATCGACCTTTTCTTCGACCGCCATGTACTTGGCAATGTCTTCGTTCCACTGCGACAGGTCGACCAGATAGCCTTCCTCGTCAACTTCGACTTCCTTACCGGCGATATTCACCATGGGCATAGCAATACTCCTTCTATTAAAAGTTACAGCCAAGACTGACAGTTGCTGTGCTCTGCGACCAGATCCACAAAACCGCCGTAATCCACGACATTGACTCCGTCCAGCACGCGCCCGGCCATGCCGCGCGCCGCCAGATCGGGACCGAGTGCGTAAATCTTGAGGTCAGCCGCTGCTGCCTGGATTTTCGCCGCCGCTGCGCTGCCCTTGGTCGCCGCGTACACCGCGTCCTCGATCAGCAGAACAGCAGAACCCTTGGTGGCCAAGCGCAGACAGCTTTCCAGCGAGCTGCGCTCTGTGGCCGATTTATTCACGATATGCAGCATGTCTATCCCCTTAGAAGCTGATCACGACGTCTTGCCCGGCCATGAGACTCGCCATCTCATCGTCGGTCAGCACCGTCACATCCACAATCAGATCATCTTCGGTCAGGCCACGCGCTTCCATCGAAGTACGGTCGACATAGAGCTTCTCGATGTCGTAGCCTTCCAGCGCACGGTAGGTCTTGGAGAAGTCCTTGACCTCGATGCCCTTGGTGTCGATACCCTTCATCAACTGGTAGACACCGTCATCGGTGAACACCAGGCTTACGTCCTGATCGAAAGCAGCGGTAATCAGCACCACTTCCAGACCTTCCAGCGCGTACACGGTACCATGCGGCGCCTT
>JAJZRT010000299.1 GCA_021802595.1 Pseudomonadota bacterium | reverse complement strand
TTGCCTGGCAATAGACCAGGATGATGCGGCAACCCAGGCTACAGCGGCCTATCCGGGATCGCGCATCACGTCCTGCGAAGTCAATGAGAATGTCCTGGAGGGCTTTAACTGTCCGCACTGTGGCTCGCTGAGCCCGTTCAAAATCGCAGCCACATCGGTGTTCCGAGTTTACGACGATGGGACGGACGAGCATGGCGATGTTGAATGGGACAGTACGTCTCCCTGCACGTGCGTGGCCTGCGGCCATGGCGGCATCGTCGCGCAGTTTCGTGGCGGTACCGGTGAAGTCTCCGCGGCAGATCAGCGTGAAACCTATCTGGCTGCCGCGGCCCCCGCCCTGCTATATGCATTGGAGTGCATCCTTAGTCACGAAACGATCGCCAACCCCTATCGTCTGGCGGCCGGCATCGAGGCCATCGAGCAGGCAACGGGCCAGAAATGGGGAGGACGCTCATGAGGACACCCACGTTCGCTTATGAGCGGCTCGTTACCGGCGTGTTCTCGGTCTTCCTCAAGGAACCCAGGATGCGTCTTGGTGTAGTTTCCGGCCGCGCTGGGAACTGGCTGGCGGAAACACCGAATGGTTGGGGGATCAGCCGGTATCGAACCCGGCAGGATGCGGCCATGGCGCTGCTCAACCAGGCACGCATCGAGAAGCGCGTCAGCGATAGGATGCAGAATCGGGCAAAGAACCACTCCGAGGAGGGATGCCGATGATGAACGATATGGAGGTACTACAGTGGTCCGGCGCGGTGCTGGGTCTGTCGGGCGCGGCCTTACTGGCCCTCAATGTCCGCATCAGCCCCTGGGGGTGGGTGTTGTTTCTAGCCTCGAATGCCGCCTGGATTGCCTTCGGCCTACTGGCCGCCGTGCCGGGTCTAGTGACGATGCAGGCGGGGTTCACCCTGACCAGTCTGTTAGGCACTTGGCGATGGCTCATGAGCGCGCGCTCCCGCAAGCAACCGCTTGCACAGCGTTAGGCCGCGTGCTAATTTGAACCATTCTTTCTCCCTGGCCGTTTGCACTCGGCTACTTGCCCCTACGGGGGCTTTTTCAAAGGGGATGCATATATTGCACCCTTTTGAAAAGGCTCAAGCCTTGACGATGTTCCACCCCGGCTGAGGTTCAGCCCGACCGATGCGCGTCATGCATCGCCACTGCAATCGGTGAATCCCTGCAACCGATTCGGCTTGCCAAAGCCCGGGATACCGTCGTTTCAATTAACCCTCGCGGGGTCAGCATCCCCGCCAGGGGTTCGCTTGTTCCCGCTCTCTGGAAGGAATTTCAAGGAGCTATAATGGAATCCACTGATTTGTTCATGATGCGCAATGCCTTGGTCGATTCCGGCTTCAAGCCGGAGGCGGCGGAAAAGGTGGTCACTGCGCTGGAGAACGGCATGGCAAGCAAGATCGACGAAGTGATGGCGAAGTGGGAGTCGAAATGGGAGGCGAAGATGGATCTACGTTTCGCCGCCATCGATTCCAAGTTCGATGCCATCGATGCGCGTTTCAAGATTCTTGAGCGCGACATAACCATTCGTCTTGGCCTGATGCTTGTCGCCGCCATTGGCATATTCGCCACGCTCGTCAAGCTGATCCACTAGGCGGCCGCCCTCGGCCGTCCCTACCATCGTTTTAACCACTCCCGCGGGGATGTTCCATGCCCCGCACGGGTCATGGCGTCTCCGTTTCTTCTCTTCGCAAGGAGCACATCATGATTCGCCAACAGTTTTTTTGTATCGACGCCTGTTGCGTCAACAACGGGTTTCTTGGCCCAGACTTCGCACTGGTCGAGATCACCCAGGGCAAGCTGGATCGCATTTTCCAGTTGTCGAGGATGGTGCGTAACCTGGGCGTCTACTCCATCGCCATCGAGAACGATCTACCAGATTGGTATGCCGGCGATCCTGCCTACATCGCCAGTGTCCTGCGGCAAGCAAGCGATGATGCGGAGGAATTCGATCGGATTGGGTTCATCTTCAGCCATCTGATCGAGTTCGACGTCAGCCACTGCCATTCCCGGCTGGTGGTAGCCGGGTCAGATCTGTTCTGGGAGGCCGAGTCGCGCACCGGCGATCTCTATCGCACCGAGCCGGTGGCCATCAAAACGCTCGCGGCCCGGATGAATCCGTTGATGTTGCAGGCCTTGTCCGCCTAACCAAGACACTCTAACTCTTCTTTCACCCCACGGGGCTCGGTTCCCCGTCACGGGGTGCCTGCCCCTTTTTTACAAGGAGCATGCCATGAAGTTATGCAGTTTCCAGTTGTCGGTAAGAAGCCCGACCAACGACTACGGCCCGGATTTCCTGGTTGTGGAGCTGACCGAGCAGGACATTGACGAAATGCGCCGTTTGGCGAACAACGTCAGAGCCCTCGAAGTTTATGCGATTCACAGCTTCGACCACAGGCCGACCTGGTACCGCGGTGACCCTGAATTTGTCTGCGAGGAATTGCTCGCGGAAGGGGATGGGACGCAGGACCGACTGGTCTTCATCGAGGAAGGCATTGAGGAAGTCCGTATCGAAGTTCCTTGCCTGGTCATCACCGACGATGAGGTGTACTGGGTAGCGGAATCCAGCGGAGGCGACCTATATGCCAGCGAACCGGTGATGATCGAATGGCTGGCACGAATGATCGGTCTGGGGCAGTCACCCCTGGCCCGCCTCGATGAACTGATCCATCAAGGTTGCGAGTTCCCGATTGCGGTATGGAGGGTTTCCAGGGAATACGAACTCACGACTGATGACGTGATGTCGTTGGAAGCCGATTATGACCGTATGTGTGTGGAGGCCTGATCCATGGCACTGATCTTTCAACGTCTGGCGAGGAACTTCATCAAGAACGGCTACTTCCCGACTGACGAGGTCACCCTGGGGCGCATTCTTTCGGCCCTGGACATCGAAGGCGGAGAGTTGCTGATCCTGGATCCCTGTTGCGGCGAGGGAACGGCGCTCGCGGAGGTCAAGCATCACCTGACCGAATGCGGCGCTGTGGTCACGGCCAACGGCATCGAGTATGACGCGGAGCGGGCCTGGCATGCCAAGCAGATCCTGGACTGCGTCGCGCACTCCGACGTCCACGACGTGTTCATCTCGGCCAGGTCGCATGGGCTCTTGTTCCTCAACCCCCCATACGGCGACGTGGTGTCCGACAAAGCCGCAACGGGCGATCGTGGCAAGGGTGATCGGCTGGAAAAGGTGTTCTACCGGAAGACCTTGCCCTGGCTGCAGTTCGGCGGTGTCCTGGTGCTAATCGTTCCGCACTATGTGTTGGATCGTGAGTTCTCCGGGATGATTGCTAGGCACTTCGAGCGGGTCGCGGCCTTCATGGCGCCGGAGCAACAGTTCAAGCAGTGCGTGGTGTTCGGCATCAAGCGGCGAGTGGATTTACCGGATCCAAAGACCCAGGCGCTATTGGAGGCCTGCGGGCGCGGGGAGGCGCTCGAATTGCCGGATTTCTGGCAAGGCGACGTCTATCCGGTGCCCGGCAACCGTGCGGCTTGCAACTTCACCGCCATACGGATCGACGGGCTCCAGCTGGAGGCGGAACTAGCGAGGTATGAGGGAAGCACCCTCTGGCCGCAATTCGCCAGCCACTTCTCCAGTACCGGCTTGAAACCCAGGCGTCCGTTGCGCGCGCTTTCTGACTGGCATCTGGCCTTGGCGCTCGCCGCCGGACAGATCTCTGGCGTGGTGACCTCGGCGACGGGCAGGAAACTGCTCATCAAGGGGGATACCTACAAAGAGCGCGACCACGTTGTGTCATACCAGGAAACGGCCGATGGCGGCGCTTCCGAAGTCCACACCTACACCGACAAGTTTGTACCGGCCATCACCGGTATCGACTTTACGGAAGGGGGTGGCTACGGGGATGTCGTAACCATTCGCTGACCTGTCTTCAACCGCCAGGCGGGATCCTCACCCGCCGGGGCGGGGATTCTCCTGGTAACTTACTTGAAGGAGAAATCATGTATCACGAAACGCTGGACTGCACGAGTCCAATACTGGTATCCAAAGCCGCTCAGGCGGCTCGAATCCTCGAAAAGGCTTTCGAGTCGCCATTGCCCATCACACGGGAAGACGATTGGCGCCTAGTCCAGGCGTATAGCGCGCTTCAGGCCATCGTCCAGAACAACGACAACGGGGTGCTGTCATGAGCGCTCCGTCGTTGTTCGATGATGATTTTGACCTCTCTGTATCTTCCGCGCCTGCGAGCCCTCCCGTGAGAACGGGCGTTGTTGATGATGAGCGCTATGCTGACGCCGGCAAGGCACTCGATACCTTGAGGCCCTATTTAAGCAGACAGCAGTGGCTTGCCTTGAGGGACTGCATGCGTGGCGAGGAAAAGGAGTATTTCGCCGACAAGGCCATCGAGCTGGCCGCGGTCATCGAAAATATGCCCGTCACTTATGCGCAGGACGGCAAGGGTGCGGATGAGGTCAAGGTGTGTCTTCACTACTTTCTTGGGGATTGCCATTGGTTCATCACCGAGAAGGACGTGGAGGATGGCGTGTCGCAGGCCTTCGGCTTTGCTATTCTTCACGGCGACATGATTTGTGCCGAGTTGGGTTATATCTCGATCTCGGAACTCGTCGAGACGGGTGTCGAGGCGGAGATGGATTTCTACTTTGCGCCGGTCTCCCTGGCTCAGATCAGAAAGCAAATGGAGGCTCGCTATGGATCGTAACTATTCGTTGTGGGAGCGGTGGCCATGAATGCCATGGTCGTGGTTAATCGCCAGAGGCAGACGGGTATACTTACCAAGCAAGGCAATAAGTATGTTCACGTCATCCGCATGACCTCCGCCGGCATCGTCCTCGACAGCATCGAGGAAGACGCCTTCGTGTCCGACTGGTGCGAGGTCGTGGGCTATGACGTTAAGCACGCCATTAGCCAGTACCGAGCCTACGGTGCGGAACGCGGCATCACCCAAGCGGCGAAAGCCGCCCTGGATGAGCTGGCCGCAGAAGCCGCCGTGTAAGACTTGCCCCTACGGGGGCTTTTTCAAAGGGGATGCATATATTGCACCCTTTTGAAAAGGCTCAAGCCTTGACGATGTTCCACCCCGGCTGAGGTTCAGCCCGACCAATGCGCGTTACGCATCGCCAGTCGAGGCGCGTGAATCCCTGCAACGCGCACACGGCCGCAAGGCCTGGGATACCGTCGTTTCATTCAACCCCACGGGGAGTTCACGCTCCCCACCGGGGATCGTGCGCTCCCTTTTTGTTTATGGGAGCCAGCCAGCATGAAATACCGCGCAGTCACTTCGCATCATATCGAGGTGGTGACGTCCAATGGCGAAAGCCATGAACTCGCCATCGAATATAAGCCTTCTCCGGGGTATCCATTTAACCGGAGTTAGCGATTTGCCTCCAAGGGCGGTTCGGCGAAGGTCGCTCCAAGCTGGGCGGATGTCCGCGTTTTCTCGGCGGCTTGGGCGGGATAGCCTTTGGGCGTCCAGTCA
>JAJZRT010000298.1 GCA_021802595.1 Pseudomonadota bacterium | reverse complement strand
TCCGATCTGACGATGAGCGATAAGAACCCGACCAACGCCGACCTGCACGAACTGAGCAACGCCCTGATCGCCTTCGCGATGCAGAAATACTACGAAGAGAAAGACAGCAGTGCCGGCTACAACCAGGAACTCTTCACCGCGGCCGAACGCGGCCTGATCCAAGCCCTGCTGCCGAGCCTGCGCGACTGGACCGTGCAGGCGGGGCAAGGCGGCATGACCGCGACCGATACCCTCAACCGCGGCGCTTTCCTGCTCGGCGGCAAGGAAGCGGACACGCTGACGGGCGGCGCAAAAGCCGACCTGCTGGTGGGCAACGCCGGCGACGATACCCTCGATGGCGGCAATGGCAGCGACGTGCTGCTGGGCGGCAAGGGCGCCGACACCTACAAATACGCGAGCGGCGACGCAGCGGGGCTGGACACCGTGCAAGACAGCGACGGCCGGGGCCGCATCGAAATCGACGGCCAAGCCGCCACCGGCGGCCAGCAGTTCGGCGATGAGCGGGTCTATCGGGACGGCGCCGGGCGGCTCTACGCGAAGCTGGACAACAACCGGCTGGTCATCGACGGCGGCCTCCTCGTCGAGCACTGGCAGGCCGGCCGGCTGGGCATCGAACTGAGCGGCCCGGCGGCCGAAGCGCCACTGCCGCAGACGACCAGGGACATCGTCGGCGACTTGGCGCCCACGGACTTCGACGCCGACGAGCCGGGCGTGCAAGGCGGACTGGACGGACTCCTCAACATCATCACCGTCCCGGAAGAAGCGGCCCCCGACCGCATCGACCCGCTGTTCGACAGCGCGGGCAACGACCACCTCCAGGGGCTGGGCGGCGACGACATCATCACCGCGCTGCGCGGCGGGGACGACCTCGTCGATGGCGGCACGGGCAGCGACACGATGATGGGCGGCGCGGGCGACGACGTCATGCTGGGAGGCGAAGGCGGCAACGACCGCCTGTATGCCGATGCGCAGACGAGCGTTGCCCAGGCCATCGCCGCCGGCAACGGCCAGCCAGGGACTGGGCAGAAAGCCGACTGGCTGGCGGGCGGCGCGGGCGACGACCTGCTGATCGGCAACGCCGGCAACAACCTGCTGTCGGGCGGCGGCGGGTCGGACCTGTTGATCGGCGGGGCGGGCGACGATTACCTGTTGGGCGACATGGACATCTGGCCGGTCGTCGCCGCGGTTCCCGTCAATTTCGATGAAATCGACTGGTTCGTGTATCCCCACGAGCAGCAATGGCAGGTGATCCGGAATGCTTCCCCCCACCATATCGAATACATCTTTCAACATCGCGATAAACCGGAAGACCCGGCGGACGGCGGTGCCGACGTCATTTACGGCGGCAATGGCAATGACGTCGCCTTCGCCGGTGGCGGCAACGACATCGTGTTCGGCGAGGCCGGCAACGACGAACTGAGCGGCTGCGGGGGGGGCTGCAAAACGGCAAGCGATGCGATGTGGTCTCAGGCGTCCCACGACGCGGCGAAGTGCAGCACTACACCTATGTCATATTGACATGTCATCGCGCTGTAAATAACCTGCCGGTACTTCGAGAGACCTGCGCAAGGCAGGCAGATTCGCCCCCTCACAGAAAAGAAGAAGGACAAAGGCCCCACGCCTCGGCCAGACCGGCCGGGCATGCGATCCGGAGTGAATTCAATGGAAGGCGGTCGGTTTGCCGAACGGCTTGGCAAACAGGCGTGCGCATGAAAGTCGGCGCTGGCGGGACGGCGGGGAATGACGGCGAGTGGAGGGTGGCGGCATGAAAGCAATGCGAGGCGCGATGAAACGGATCGCCCAACTGGGCGTGATGCTGATGATGGGGGTGGGCATGAATGCGAATGCAGGGTTGTTCGGCTTGGGAGGCACGAGTTGGAAAGAGGAAGTGCTGCTGCATGATGGGACGAAGATCATTGTGGAGCGGCAGATGAAACGAGGTGGCCGACACGAAATCACCTCCGGGCCACCGATCAAGGAACACAGCATCGATATCACTATGCCGGGAACGGGAAAAACAATTACCTGGCGTGACGAATATAGCGAAGAGGTCGGTTCGGCCAGTCTGCTGTTACTTGCATTGCATATTGGGAACAACGTGCCGTACCTTATTGCCTCGCCATATGGGTGTCTTGCCTACAACAAATACGGCAGGCCGAATCCACCCTATGTGATCTTCAAACATGACGGCAAGGAGTGGCAGCGCATTCCCTTGTCGGAACTGCCCATGGAGTTTAAGACCGTCAACCTGGTCATCGGCCCGTCAAATGAAGAGAAAAACCTGGAGAGATTGGGCACTGTATCCATTGCCGGGGTTGAGGCGATGAATCGTGACTACCGCCAACCCGAATACAAGACCATTCTGAGGGAGCCGTTGGAGCGAGGGCGCTGCCCACAGTATTCCAGTTCGCCCAAGGCTCCTATCCCGATCGTGCCGAGAGTACCCGAAAAATAGAGAAGAAGCGATTCAATCCGATTTGGGCAGATATTTTCAGGAGATCGAAGTCATGACGACCGAAATTGAATATGCACTGATGGCAGGACATGCATACCGCACGACACGGGATGAAATTAACTGGATACCGGCACCACAAGGATGGACGCCGTTCTTTCCCGTTCCTGACCCAACGACGGCATCGGATTTTCAAGCTACCGATGGCTTTGAAGCAGTCTCCTTTACCAACGGTACCGAAATCGTCATTTCGTTTGCCGGGACGAATCCACTGGAGCTTGGCGACTGGACATCGGGGAACGTGCCGCTTGCCACTGGTTGGGGCGGCGGCCAACTGAATCAAGCAGTCGATTACTACCTGGCCATCAAGGCCCAGAACCCGAGTGCCACCATCACCTTCACCGGCCACAGCCTGGGCGGCGGGCTGGCGGCGTTGATGGGCGTGTTCTTCGGCAAGCAAGCCGTGACATTCGATCAGGCTCCATTCGCCAAGTCAGCCGAATGGAGCACCCTCCATCCTGACGTTGCATTGAATCTACGAAACCATCTTGCTGAAAAGACAAGCCTCACCGGCGAGTTGGCCATTGCACGAGACAAATTGATCTTTGAGCTTAACGAATTTCTGTTTCTGCGAACTGAGCATGGCGGCATTCCGGGTTCCGATCTGATCAGCACCTTCCGAGTGACGGGCGAATTCACGTCATCCGGCGTGGTGGGTGCCTTGTTCGATCCAATCGGTCCTGCGCCGACCTGGCTGGAAATCGGGCCGACGGACATTTCATCCTTTACCGAAAAGCACTCACAAGCGCTCCTCACCGCTTTCCTGCAAAGCGACGCGACGGCGGAAGACGGCAAGGCGTTGAACGACGTCACCTACAAGCTGACGGATTTGTTGAAGATGATCTTCGATGAGAAGCTATTTGCTGTGGACGATCTCAAGCTCGCAAAAGAAAACCTCCTCGAACGCCTGGTCAAACACGAAGCCACCGTCATCGACGCGGCGACGGGCGAAACCGACGCGATGGTGACGCGCTTCACGGCGGACCTGTGGAAGCTGGCGCAAGAGGGCGGCCTGACGCTCTCCGACCAGAACCCGGGCAACGCCGACCTGCACGAACTGAGCAACGCCCTGATCGCCTTCGCGCTGCAGAAGTACTACGAAGAGAAAGACACGAGTGACGGCTACAAAAAAGAACTGTTCAGCACGGACGGCATCGCCAACGGCCTGCGCTTCGACCTCGGCGACGTGTCGGAAACGATCCGCACGGCGCTGGAAGCCGGCAAGGAAGCCGACCTCGCCGACGCCAAAGGCTTTCAATACTTCGCCAACTACCTGAAACAGGAAGGCCTCTTCACCGCGGCCGAACGCGGCCTGATCCAGGCCCTGCTGCCGAGCCTGCGCGACTGGACCGTGCAGGCGGGGCAAGGCGGCATGACCGCGACCGATATGCGCCTCACCGTGCTGCAAAGCCGCGACACGCTGATGAGCAACGCCAGGACCGACTTTGGTTACTTTCTGGCGGTGAAACATCTGTTGCCGGTGGCGCTGGAAGGGACGGCGGGGGTGCTGGCGGGGGTGCATGGCGACCTGTACGGGGAATGGCAAGCCGACCGGGCGCTGACGCCGGAGCAGCGCAAGAACGGCGAGGCGAACTACAGCGACGACTACCTGGCCGACCGCGCGGCGCTGCTGGCGTGGAAGCTCAAATACGGACTGGCCGACGGCCGGCCGGAAGAAGCGAAGCAGGTGAAAGCGCCATGGCGTTTCGAGGACAAGGCCGCTAACGATTCTGCATGGAGGAGTGCGGCATGAGCGCACTTTACGGGCTTGCACTGATCGGAATATGGCTGGGCCTGACAACATGGTTCTGGAAAGTCTGGCGGCGCGTGCGCGCGCAGCCCGATGCGAACAGGGGGGCGATGGATGCGTTGGGGATCCTCTTCGCGGCGATGTGGCTTGGAGTGTCGTTCTGGTATGGCGGCGGGCGAACGATTTACTACGACACGCAGGTGAGGGAACTCTGCGCCAAGGATGGCGGCGTCAAGGTGTATGAAACGGTGAAGTTGCCTCCTGACCGGTTCGATCAGTGGGGGATGGTCAAGCCATATCTTCCAACGCAAAAAGAGAATGCGCTGGGGCCGGAGTACATCTTCAAGAGCGAAACGACATATTACCGAAAAGGGAATCCGGAAATGTGGCGTGCCCAATATCGCGTGATTCGTCGCGCAGACGGCAAAGTTCTTGGTGAAACTGTCTTGTACGGGCGTGCGGGCGGCGATTTGCCAGGGCCCTGGCAACCATCAGGATACAGATGCCCGGAGGTTAGCCAAGGAGGCCCGAACGTGTTGCTGAAGAGCATATTTGTTCAATCGACGGGGGAGCATTGAAATGAATGTGATTACCGAATACTTCAAACAAGCCGAATTAGCTTTGGCGGCCTATGCGCAGCTTATGCCGGGATCACCAGATATTGAGGCGCTTAAGCATCCCGACGTCGGCATGTCCGAATCCCAAGCCGAGCGTTTCGCCGAGCACTGGCGCGTCATTGACCAGTCACCTGCTTCCCCCACGGGGTTTTCTGCGACGGTATTCGAAGAGATATCCACCGGCAAGCGCTATCTTGCGATTCGCGGCACCGAAGGATTCTTCAGCGTCGACACGCTCGCCGACGCCCAGCTCCTGTTCGGCGGTGCGGCGCGCGCCCAGATCGTCAGCCTCTACAATTACGTGCAGCGTCTCGTCACGCCCGCCGGTCAGCCTGCCATTCAAGTCGAAGATATCGCTGCCGACATTGACCCCATTACCGGCCATGTCAACGACCCGGGCGGCATTCGCCAGACCACGTCTGTCGCCGGCCTGGGATATCTTTCCGGCGCCACCGGCATAACGGTGGCCGGACATTCCCTCGGCGGCCATCTGGCCGCCGCCGCCAACTATCTGTTTCCGACCCTGATCGGTGCCACCTTCACCTACAACGCCCCCGGTTTCAGTCTCGATTACGCCAAGGCGCTGCTCGACCAGTTCCCTG
>JAJZRT010000297.1 GCA_021802595.1 Pseudomonadota bacterium | reverse complement strand
CGGCCTGGTGGGTCGCGTGGCCCCTGCTGCGCACGGCGTCGAACGACTTCGCCGCGCTGATCGTGCTGTCCGCGCAAACCTGGGTCGAGTTGCCACCCGCACGCCGCGGCGCCCTGGAGGCGGCGCTGTCCGCCGAACACGGCCTGCAGCGGGTCGATGCACGCGCGCCCCTCGGCGAAGGCGCGAGCTATCTGCCCTTCGTCCGCCTGCTGCAGGACCGGCTCGGCACGTTGACCGGCCATCCCGCCCGCGTGGCGTGGGATTCGTCACGGCAGCGTTATCTGGCCGACATCGAGCTGGACAGCGGCCACCTGCGCTTTGCCTTCTCACGCGAACGCATCGGCACCAATCCGCCGCTGGCGATCCTGGCCACCCTGCTCGCCAGCCTCGCGCTCGCCTTGCTGGTCTCCCAACAGGTCTCGCGCCGTCTGGCGCGCCCGCTGATCCGGCTGGAGAACGCCGTTCAGGCCGTGGGACGCGGCGAAACACCAGCCCTTCCGGTCGCCAACGGCGTGCGCGAACTGGATGGCCTGAGCCGCGAATTCAACGACATGGCACGGCAGGTGCAGGCCCATGCCCAGACCCGCACCACCCTGCTGGCCGGGGTATCGCACGACCTGCGCAGCCCGATCACGCGGCTGCGCATGGCGCTGGAACTGGCTCGCGCGCAGCCCGATCCGGCGCTGTTCGACAACATGGAACGCTACCTGGAGCAGATGGACCGCCTGATCGGCGATTTCATCGACTATGGCCGCGGCACCAGCCTGCGTCCCCCGCAGCCGCTGGAGCTATCCCCCTGGCTCGCGCGCCTGGCCGATGAGCACCAGGCCGGATTCGCGCCCTGCGGCGACATCGTCATCCCGACCCAGCCCGCGGCACTCGAACGCGTCCTCGCCAACCTGCTGGACAATGCGCGCCGCCATGCGCCGGCCAGCCCGCCGCAACTCGCATGCATGAGAAACGGCGATGGCGTGCATATCGACGTGCTGGATCGCGGCCCCGGCATCCCGCCGGACCATCTCGACAAGGTGTTCGATCCGTTCTATCGCATCGATCCGGCCCGCCAGACGCCCGGCAGCGGACTGGGGCTCGCCATCGTGCGCGAGATCTGCCGTGCCCATGGCTGGCGCATCACGCTCGGCAACCGTCCCGGCGGCGGATTGCAGGCACGGCTGGCCCTGCCCGCCTCTCTTGCCTAGCGCACCGCTCAGGCAAAGCAGGCACGCGACCGCAAGACCCGTGCCGCCGCCACCATGTTGGCGAGCGCCGTTTCAGTCTCTGCCCAGCCGCGCGTTTTCAATCCGCAGTCGGGATTGACCCAGAGATGATCGGGCGAGATCACCTGCGCGGCCTTTTCCAGAAGACGCGTCATATCCGCCGTATCGGGAATGCGCGGGCTGTGGATGTCATACACCCCGGGGCCGATCTCGTTGGGATAGCTGAAATCGCCGAAGCCGCGCAGCAGCTCCATGTCCGAACGGCTGGTTTCGATGGTGATGACGTCCGCATCCATGGCAGCAATGGCCGGCAGGATGTCGTTGAACTCCGAATAGCACATGTGGGTGTGGATTTGCGTCGCGTCGCTCACCCCCGAGGCGCTGATGCGGAACGCGCGGCTCGCCCAGTCGAGATAGGCGGGCCAGTCGGCTTTCCTGAGCGGCAGGCCCTCACGGTACGCGGGCTCGTCGATCTGGATGATGCCGATGCCCGCCGTCTCGAGATCGACCACCTCGTCGCGGAGCGCCAGGGCGATCTGCAGGGCCGTGGCCGAGCGCGGCTGGTCGTCGCGCACGAACGACCATTGCAGCATCGTCACCGGACCGGTCAGCATGCCCTTCATCGGTTTACGGGTCAGCGACTGCGCGTAGCGCGTCCACTCCACCGTCATCGGTCGCGGGCGCGATACGTCGCCGTAAATGATCGGCGGCTTCACGCAGCGGCTGCCGTAGGACTGCACCCAGCCGTTCTGCGAAAACGCAAAGCCGGCCAACTGCTCGCCGAAGTACTCGACCATGTCGTTGCGCTCGGCCTCGCCGTGCACCAGGACGTCGAGACCGAGGGCTTCCTGTCGTTCGACGGCATGGCCGATCTCGCGTCGCATGGCGGCGGTGTAGTCGGCTTCGTTGATTTCCCCCTTCCGGAAGCGTGCGCGGGCGCTGCGAATTGCCGGCGTCTGCGGGAACGAACCGATGGTCGTGGTGGGAAAGGCGGGCAGCCCGAAGCGCGCACGCTGCGCAACCTGGCGAACCGTGAACGGATGGTTGCGCGCGTCATGCACGGACGTGAGGGTCGCCAGCCGCGCACCGACCGCGGTGTCATGCACGCGGGACGAGACGCTGCGGGATACCAGCGCCCGGGCATTGTCGGACAGCGCCGCAGCCACCGCCTGACGGCCCGCGTTGAATGCGGTCTTGAGCGTGGCCAGCGCGGCGACTTTCTCATCGGCAAATGCCAGCCAGTTTTGGAGCTCGGGATCCAGTCCGGTTTCGCCCGCCAGGCTCACCGGCACATGCAGCAGCGAACATGAGGGGGCCAGCCACAGCCGGTCGGCCAGCCGCAGGTGCAGGCCCTCGAAGCGCTCGAATACCGCGTTCAGATCGGTCTTCCAGATGTTGCGGCCGTCGATCACCCCCGCCGACAGCACCTTGGTGGCGGGCAGCCAGTCGATCACCTGGGCGAGCTCGTCGCCGCCGCGCACGCAATCGACGTGCACCCCGGCCACCGGCAGTTTCAGCGCCACCAGCAGGTTCTCGCGCAGCGGCCCGAAATAGCTGGCGAGCAGGAGCTTGATGCCCACCGCGTTCAGATGATGATAGGCACGCTCGAAAGCCGACCGCCACGCGGCGGGCAAATCGAGCGAGAGTATCGGCTCGTCGACCTGCACCCATTGCACTCCCTGCGCTTTCAGGCGCGCCAGAATCTGCGCATAGACCGGCAGCAGCCGGTCGAGCAGGTCGAGGCGGTCGAAGCCCGCCACTTTTTCCTTGCCCTGCCACAGGAAGGTGAGCGGGCCGATCAGCACCGGCTTGGCCTCGAAGCCGGCCGTCTGCGCCTCGGCCACCTCGTCGAACAGCCAGCCCGTGCCGAGCGAGAATTGCGTGTCCGGCTTGAATTCGGGCACCAGGTAATGGTAGTTGGTATCGAACCACTTGGTCATTTCCATCGCGGGGCACGCGTCATTGCCGCGCGCCAGCTGGAAATATTCCGACAGTCCGATCGCCGCGCCGAAGCCGAAGCGTTCAGGGACGCAGCCCAGCAGCGCGACGTGGTTCAGCATCGAATCGTAGAACGCGAAATCCCCCACCGTCACGAAGTCGAGCCCAGCCACATGCTGCCGCCGCCAGTTGGCCTGACGAATACCGCTGGCCACGGCCCTCAACGCAGCCTCGTCGATTTCACCGCGCCAATAAGCCTCCTGTGCAAATTTCAGTTCCCGATTCGGGCCGATGCGCGGAACGCCCAATACGTGTGCCAGTGCCATGTTCGTGCTCCCAATGAATGATGGACGCCATGATGCCGATGCGGATAACATGAGACAAACGAATATTTTTCATTGTTTTAATGAACAGTACTCATATCGAACTGCGCCACCTGCGGCTGCTGCAGGCCGTGACGGAAGCGGGCGGGCTGACCGCCGCCGCCGAACGCCTGCATCTCACGCAGTCGGCGGTATCGCATCAGCTGAAGGCGCTGGAAGACGCGTTGGGGCTGCCGCTGGTCGAGCGCACAACGCGCCCGCTGCAGCTCACTGCCGGCGGCCGGCGTCTGCTGGCGCTGGCGCACGCCGCATTGCCGCAGGTGGACGCCGCGCTGCGTGACCTGGCCAAGCTGAAGGATGGCGACGCCGGCGAGTTGCGCATCGCAGTGGAATGCCACACCTGCTACGACTGGCTGATGCCGGCGATGGACAGCTACCGCGACGTGTGGCCGGGGGTGGAGCTCGATCTGCTGGGCGGCTTCCAGGCCGACCCGGTGGGACTGCTGCTGGATGCGCGCGCCGACCTCGTCGTTACCTCCGAGGCCGCGCCACGCACGGGCATCGTGTATGCGCCGCTCTTTGGATTTGAAATGCTGGCGCTGCTGCCGCCGGGCCATCCGCTCGCCGCCAGAAAATGGCTGCTCCCGTCCGACTTTGCCGAACATACCCTGATCACCTACCCGGTCCCGGAAGACCGGCTCGATCTGATCCGCCGCATCCTCGCCCCGGCCGGGATCAAGCCGGTGCGCCGCGAAGCGCAATTGACGGTGGCCATCCTGCAACTCGTCGCCAGCCGCCGCGGGCTGGCCGCGTTGCCGGCGTGGGCGGTCGCCCCCTATCTCGAACGCGGCTACGTCGTCGCGCGCCACATCGGCAAATACGGCCTGTGGGCCGAACTGTATGCCGCGGTACGCGAAACGGATGCCGCGCGCGCCTACGTGGCCGACTTCATCGAAACCGTGAAGCGCGACAGCTTTGCCCGGCTGCCCGGCATCCGGCCGGCCATTGCTCCGTCCTGAAGCCGCGCGGCTGGCGCTGCGGGATCAGAGTTCGGAAAACAGGTAGGCCAGCAGCGCGAAACCGAGCACCACCACCGACAGGTTCATCGCGATGCCCGACCAGGTGCAGTAACGCGCGGGAATTTCAATCGGCTTCAGCGTTCGCAGCACGCGCCGGAACTGCACGATTGAAAATCCGATGACCCACAAGGCCAGCATGATGAACGCGATACCGATCCAGAACGACAGGTCGCGGCCGACGTGCTCCGCATGCCCCGTGTCCTGACGCAGCACGTGCAGAAACAGGCCGAAGCGTTCGAGCACGAAGCCGAACGCCATCAGGGTGAGGCCGGTGCGATTCCACGCCATCAGCGTGCGTTCGGCAGCAAAAAAGACACGCGGGTCGTTGAGGTCGGACATCAGACAGGCTCCACTTCGGCGGGTAATGTGGCCTTGAGCGTGGCAGCGAGGCGCTCGAAGGTTTCAGGAAACGGCGCACGCTTACGCCAGACGAGACCGATGGTACGGCCAGGCGGCGGCGACTTGAACGGCCGGATTTCCACGGCTTTCCTGGTTTGACGCGCGCCGGCATCGACTGCCAACGCCGGCAGCAAGGTCAGGCCCAGCCCCATGCCGACCATCTGGCGCAGGGTTTCCAGGCTGGTGGCACGCACTTCCTCGCGGCCGCGCGATCCGGTGCCGCAGACATCGAGCGCCTGGTCGCGCAGGCAATGGCCCTCGTCCAGCAGCAGCAGCTTCTCGTTGATGATGTCGGACACCTTCAGCACATCGCGCTTGGCGAGCGCATGTCCTGCCGGCAGGGCTGCATAAAACGGCTCGTAAAACAGCGGTTCGACGCGCAGGTTGTCGTCGGTCACGGGAAGCGCCAGCAGGCCCGCATCCAGTTTTCCGTCGACCAGATGCTCCAGAATTTGCGGCGTCATTTCCTCACGCAATAGCAGGCGCAGATCGGGATGCTTCCTGTGCACCAGCGTCAGCGCGTGCGGCAGGTAATACGGCCCCAG
>JAJZRT010000296.1 GCA_021802595.1 Pseudomonadota bacterium | reverse complement strand
GGCGCGCGGATGAGCGGGGAACGTTATCAGGCCGTCATCGTCGGCGCCGGGCTGGTGGGCGCCGCCGCCGCGCTGGCGCTTGGCCGCCAGGGGCTGCGGGTGGCGCTGGTCGAACGGCAGCCGCCGCCGGTTCCAGGCGAGGTCTGGGACACGCGCATCTACGCCATCAGCCCGGCCAGCCAGCATTTCCTGGAACGCCTCGGCGCCTGGCAGCGCCTGGACGGCGGCCGCATTCAGCCGGTGTTCCGCATGGACGTGGCAGGCGACACCACCGGCGCGCTGCGGCTCGACGCCTATGCGGCGGGCGTGTCGCATCTGGCGACCATCCTCGAAAGCGGACGCCTGCAATACGCCCTGTGGCAGGCGATCGAGGCCGACGACAGGGTGGCGCGTTATTGTCCGGCGGCGATCGCGTCGATCGAGCGCGGCGAGCCCACTACACGGATCGTGCTGGACGATGGCACGGTGCTCGAAACCGAGCTCGTCGTGGGTGCCGACGGCGCCGCCTCGCGCATCCGCGAATGGGCCGGCCTGGCCTCGACCCTGTCGCCCTACGGCCAGAGCGGCGTGGTGGCCAATTTCGAATGCGAGCGTCCGCATCGCGGCACCGCATTCCAGTGGTTTTTCGACAGCGACATCCTGGCCTGGCTGCCGCTGAACGGGAATCGCCTGTCGATCGTCTGGTCGACCCGGACGGAACAGGCGGACGCGCTGGTGGCGCTGGACGCGGCGGCGTTGACGGCCAGGGTGCAGGCGGCGGGCCATGCCCGGCTGGGCGAGCTGCGCCTGCTGACCCCCGCCGCGGCGTTCCCGCTGCGGCTGATCCGGGTGGATAGCGCCGTTGCGCCCGGCGTGGCGCTGATCGGCGATGCCGCCCACGGCGTCCACCCGCTGGCAGGCCAGGGGGTCAACCTGGGGTTCGGCGATGTTGAGGTCCTGGCGACCGTTCTCGCCCGCTGCCGCCAAACCCGCTCTTACTGCGGTGACGTTCGTGTGTTACAACACTATGCCCGCGAGCGTGCCGAACCGGTGCAGCGGATGCAGGCGCTCACCCATGGCCTGCACCATCTGTTCTCCGACCCACGCGCCGGGTGGCTGCGCAATGCCGGCATGCAGATCATCGATCATTTGCCGCCGCTCAAAGCCGCCCTGGTGCGCGAAGCGATGTCCTGACGTTTTCACATGATTCTTTTCTGGAGTTCCGAATGAAATTCACTTCCCTGGCGCTGGCCGCAACCCTGATGTTCGCCGCGTCCGCGCAGGCCAACGAGTCGGTCATCCGCAAGGCGCTGGCCCAGCAGTTCCCCGGCGCCACCATCACGTCGGTGCAGAAAACGCCCTACAGCGGCCTATTCGAAGTCTATCTCGACGGGCAACTGGCCTATGTGGACGCCAAAGCGCAGTATGTGTTCGCCGGCGACGTGATCGACATGAAAACCCGCACCAACCTGACCCAGGCGCGGCTGAACCAGTTGCAGGCGGTGAAATGGGATACGTTCCCGCTGGGCAATGCGCTGAAGACGGTCAAGGGGACCGGCGCCCGCAAGCTGGTCCTGTTCTCCGACGTCGATTGCCCCTACTGCCGCAAGTTCGAGGCCGAGCTCGCCAAGGTCGACAACATCACGGTCTACACTTTCCTCTACCCGATCGAAGGCCTGCATCCCAATGCGCCGCAGACCTCGAAACAGATCTGGTGCGCGCCTGACCGCAACAAGGCGTGGAACGACTACATCGGCAGCGGCAGCGTGCCGAAAAACGATGGCAAGTGCGCCAACCCGGTCGATGCCAACATCGCGCTGGGCAACAAGCTGAAAGTGTCCGGCACGCCGACCCTGTTCTTCGCCAACGGTCAGCGCGTGCCCGGCATGGTGCCGGCCGCGCAGCTTGAAAAACTGTTTGCCGCCAACGCCAAGTGAGGAGCGCGGGATGAGTTCGGCCTTCTGGGACGAGCGGTATGCCACCGACGACTACATCTTCGGCACGGCGCCGAATGTGTTCCTCGCGAGCCAGGCTGCGCTGATCCGGCCGGGCATGCGCGCGCTGTCGATCGCCGACGGCGAGGGCCGCAACGGCGTGTGGCTGGCCGAGCAGGGTGCGCAGGTACATGCCGTCGACTTTTCCGCGGCCGCGCTGGACAAGGCACGCAGGCTGGCGACCGAGCGCGGCGTGACGCTGGACTTCGAGCAGGCCGACATCCTCGACTGGCACTGGCCGGACGCGGCCTACGACCTGGTGGCGGCGATTTTCATCCAGTTCGCCCCGCCGCCCGAGCGCGACCACATCATCGCCGGCATCCGCCGCTGCCTCAAGCCGGGCGGCCTGCTGGTGTTACAGGGTTATACGCCGAAGCAGGTCGAGTTCGGCACGGGCGGTCCGCCCCATGCCGCCAACATGTATACCGAGGCGCTGTTGCGCGCATGGTTCGGCGACTGGGACATCCTGCATCTGGCCGAACACGAATCGGTCATCCGCGAAGGCAGCCACCATCACGGCCTGTCGGCGCTGATCGATCTGGTGGCGCGCAAGCCCTGAATCCGGGTACCGCGCCGTTCAGGTGCGCGACTGCTCTTCCACGGCCAGTGTGCGCAGGCCATCCAGCGCACTCCTGAGCGTGCCGCTGTCGCTGTCGCGCGGGAACACCATGTAGGCGGGCAGCCTGAACTGCGGGCTGTCCGGTACCTGGCACAACTGTCCGGCCTCGATGTAGCGCCGCACCAGCCGAAGCGGAAAGTAGCCGCTGCCCCCGTAGGTCAGGAGTTGCTGCACGCCCAGCCAGCCGATGTTGGCAACCAGGGTGGGCGGCGGCGCGTCGGGATGGTGATCGCTGAACTGGGCATGGAATTCCGGCCCCCAGTCGATATGGATGTAGCCCGCGTCGGGCCAGCCGCGCTTGAGATTGCTGGTCACCAGCAGCAGGGTTTCATCGAACAGCAACTCCACGACCAGCCCGGGGCGTGAGGTGGGGGTATACATCACGCCGATGTCGACCGTGCCTTCGATCAGCCCCTGCATGATGTCAGGCTCGAAGCCGATTTCCAGGCGCAGCGACACATCCGGCGCGGCCTCGCGCATCCAGGCCACCCAATGCGGCAGAAAGCCTTCCCACAGCGCGATCCGGCCCGACAGCGTCAGCACGTCGTGAAAACCCTGCGGCAGGCCAACGTCGTGGTGCGCCTGTTCGACGGTGCGCACCAGGTTCTTGGCGTGGCGCAGGAAGCGCTTGCCCGGTGCGGTGAGTTCGGCGCCGTTGCGGCCGCGCTGGAACAGACGCGCGCCCAGCGTGGTCTCGAGCGAGTGGATGCGCGCGCTCACGGTCGATTGCGTGACGTGCAGGCGGCTGGCCGCGGCGACGAAATTGCCGGTGGCCGCCACCATCAGAAAGGTGCGGGCGAGTTCGGTGTCCATCTTTTTACTATCGGTGTTTCCGATATTAAACACCAAAATTTATCGTTGGATGGATACATAAGGAATCCCTAAACTAGGCGCGTCAACTAGAACAAGGAGCCTGCCATGGAACAAGAAACCGATTTCGCGGCCCTGATGCCGGATCGCGACGCGGAGGGATATCTGATCGAACCCGGCGACTGGAACGAGGACGTGGCCCGGTTTCTCGCCGAGAGCGAGAACATCCGGCTCACCGACGACCACTGGGACGCCATCCGCTTCATGCGCGCGTACTACGACGAGCACCAGATCGCGGCCGACGCCCGTTTCGTCATCAAGCACCTGGCCGAGCGCATGGGGCGGGACGCGCAGAAGAAGCTGTTCGAGCTGTTTCCGTACGGCTACGTGAAGCAGGCCTGCAAGATCGCCGGCATGAAGCGGCCGCGCGCCTGGAGCACGGGTTGAGGCCGGGGATCGCGTTTCAGGCCTGGCACGGCTTGAGACAGTTGTCCGTGACTGCGCAGCGCCTGCTGCCCGGGCACGCCATCCGGCACATCCGTCAGGAGGCTCACGGTAATGGTTCGTAAACTGGCTTATTCGGTCTCCGAGCGCGAACACTGGATTTCGGCAAGCGGCGGCCTGCTCGGCATCCTTGCGGTATTGTGGGTCAGCCATGTCTGGCTGGGGGGGCATGGCGGCGTGCTTGCCGTCGCATCGATGGGGGCGTCGGCCGTGCTGCTGTTCGCCGCGCCGCATGGCACATTGTCGCAGCCGTGGCCGGTGTTCGGCGGCAACATGGTGTCGGCGGTGATCGGCGTCACCAGCCAGCACTGGCTGGGCGCCGAACCCATGCTGGCCGCTTCGGTGGCGGTGGCGCTGGCGATCGCCGCCATGTACAGTCTGCGCTGTCTGCATCCGCCTGGTGGCGCGACGGCGTTGTATGCCGTGCTGGGAGGGGAAAAGGTGCATGCGCTGGGCTACGGGTATGTATTCAGCCCGGTGCTGCTCAACGTTGTCGTGCTGCTGGCGATCGCCGTCGCGTACAACTACCCGTTTGCCTGGCGGCGCTATCCGCAGTGCTGGTATCGCCGCTCGCAAGGACAGGTCAGGACCCGGCCCGCGGAAGAAAGCATGATCCCGCACAGCAGCCTGGTGTACGCGCTGTCCCAGATCGACACCTTTGTCGACGTCAGCGAAGAGGACCTGCAGCGGATCTATGCACTGGCGCTGGGGCAGTCGCATCCGGTTTCCCGGGCCGTACCGGCGCCTGCGGCGGCCACCGGATCGGCGCGTTAGTCCGTTACCATGTCGCAGTCTGTCGCGAACTGAAGCCGGGCGGGCGGGTCAACGCGATACCAGCCGCGAAGGAGGGCTGCCCGATGACGCCATCCGTTCCCTGGAATCGTTGCCCGCCGGTTTCGGCCGGCCATGCCCCCGGCGCCCCCGGGATCCCGCCCAGCTGGACCACGTCCGACAAGGACCTGGTCGGCACGGCAGTCGGTTCGTCGCGGCTGTGGTTCACCCTCGGCCACGGCATCGTCAACGAGGTGTACTACCCGCGCATCGATATCCCGCAGATCCGCGACCTCGGCTTCATCATTTCGGACGATGCCGGTTTCTGGGTCGAGATCAAACGCGGCGGCGATTACACGCTGGCCGTGCCGGCGCCGGGCGTGCCCTTGCCGCGCATCACGCACCGCCATCCCCGCTTCGTGCTCCATTTGAGCGTCTGTCCCGACGCGACGCGCGATGTGCTGCTGATCGATCTGGCGCTCGAAACGGAAGCGAATCTGCGCGTTCATGTCCTGCTGGCGCCGCATCTGGGTGGAACCGGCCGGGACAACCAGGCAGAGGCGACGATCCATCTGGGCCAGGGCGTCCTGTGGGCAAGGCAGGGCCCGTTCGGGCTGGCCCTGCTGGCCCGGACGGCGGACGGGGGCGATGCGCTGGGCGCTGCGTCGGCAGGCTACGTCGGGGTATCCGACGGCTGGCAGGATTTCGCCGCCAACGGGCGCATGGCCTGGCCCTACGCTGAAGCCGGGCCGGGCAATGTGGCCCTGCTGGCGGAAGTGGCCCCGCGGGCGACCCTGGCGCTGGGCTTCGCCACTTCGAAACATGCTGCCGCC
>JAJZRT010000295.1 GCA_021802595.1 Pseudomonadota bacterium | reverse complement strand
GCACGCCGCAGGTCGACCACTTCAGGCCGGACAGGGTCGGCCAGGTATGCAGATCATGCAGGAACGCGGCGCGCGTCAGGCGCGTGGCGCGGTTGTCGTCGCGCGAGATCACCGGCCGGAACACGGCCACCGGATTGCCCGACGCGGCCTGTGCCGGCGCCGCGGCGCGCTCGATCACGGTGACGTCCAGGCCGCGCTGCGCCAGAGCATGGGCAGTTGCGGAGCCCGCCACGCCGGCGCCAATGACGGCGACGTGTCGCGGCACGGTGGGTGCATCGCGGACAATGTTCCCGTTCGCCCTGAGCTTGTCGAAGGGCATGTCCGAGTGGCCACGGGGCTTCGACAAGCTCAGCCCGAACGGTGGTTGATGGCTGTCATGATTTACGGAAATCACATTAGGTGGACCCGCGAAGCGCGCGCTTAGGCAATGCCGCTTGCGGCCATAGCCGGCGCGCTTGTCGCAGGCGAAGCCGGCCTGCATCAGGCCCTGCCGCACCGGCGCCGCCACGGTGTAGGTCGCCACGGCGGCGCCGGGACGGGCCAGCCGCGCCAGGGTGTCGAACAGCCCGGGCTGCCACAGGTCTGCATTGCAGTCAGGCGCGAAGCCATCCAGATAGAACGCGTCCACGCCGGCGTGCACCTCGGGCAGGCAGTCGAGCGCGTCGCCCAGCATCAGGGTGAGCTGCACCCGCCCGCCGTCGAGCGCGATGCGGTGGAAGCCCGGCGTCAGCATGGGCCAGTTCGCCAGCAGCTCGGCGGAGAGTGCGGAGAATTCCGGCCATTGCGCATGCAGCCGGGCCAGATCCTCCGTGCGGAATGGGTGTTTCTCGACCGACAGGAAATGCAGCCGTTCACAACGCGCCGGGGCGTCGCGCCATGCCGCCCAGGTCGTCAGGAAATTGAGCCCGGTGCCGAAGCCGGTCTCGAGCATCACGAAGCGTTCGCGCCCCGCCCACGCCCGCGGCAGGCCGCAGCCCTGCAGAAACACATGGCGCGCCTGCCCCGCGCCGCCGTCGGCGGAATGGTAGATGTCGCCGTAGGCGGCGGAATACGGGACGCCGTCCCTGAATTCGAGACGGGCGGGGACGATGGTTTTCAGCATGGTCGAATGTTACATTGGAGCGGTTCACTGTCGTCTCTCCCATCATGCCAAAACCCAAAACCTGGCTTCGCCTTGTCGTCATCGTGCTGGCTGTCGCGGTGGTCGCCTATGCCGGCTGGCACTTCACCCGTCCCAAACCGCCCGAAGTCGAACTCGCCACGATTGCGCGCGGCACGGTCGAGGCAACGGTGGTCAACACGCGCGCCGGCACGGTCAAGGCCTGCCGCCGCGCCCGGCTCGCCCCGGTGTCCGGCGGGCAGATCGTCAGGCTGTGGGTGAAGGAAGGCGAACGCGTGAAGGCAGGCCAGCCGCTGCTGGAACTGTGGAACCGCGACCTCGCCGCGCAGCGCGAACTCGCGACCCGCCAGCTGACCACCAGCGAGGAGCGGCGGCGCGAGGCCTGCATCATGGCCGCCAACGCGCAGCGCGACGCCGACCGCAGCACGCAGCTGGCGGCACAGGGTTTCGTCAGTCCGCAGAACACCGAGGACACCCGCGCCAATGCACGCGCGCGACAGGCCAACTGCGAAGCGCTTGCCGCCGACGTCAAGCGCGCGCAGGCACAGATCCGCGTGACGCAGGCCGGACTGGAACGCACCACCCTCACCGCACCGTTTGCCGGCATCGTGGCGAAGGTCACCGGCGAGATCGGCGAATTCACCACGCCCTCGCCGCCCGGCATCCCCACCCCGCCTGCGGTGGATTTGATCGACGACAGCTGCCTGTACGTGAGCGCGCCGATGGACGAGGTCGACGCCCCCAAACTGAAGCCCGGCCAGATTGCGCGCATCACCCTCGACGCCCTGCCCGGCCAGGTCTTCGCCGGCCACGTGCGGCGCATCGCCCCGTATGTGACCGAGGTGGAAAAACAGGCGCGCACGGTCGAGGTCGAGGTCGATTTCGACACGCCGCCCCAGGGCCCGCTGCTGGTCGGCTACAGCGCCGACGTCGAAGCCATCATCGCGCGCCGCGACAACGTGCTGCGCGTGCCGACCCAGGCGATCCAGCAGGACGGCAGCGTGCTGGCGCTGGGCAAGGACGACCGGCTGGAAACGCGCAAGCTGAAAACCGGCCTGGCCAACTGGGCGTTCACCGAAATCACCGGCGGCCTCGAAGCCGGCGACCGCGTGCTGCTGTCCTTCGATAACGAAAACGTGAAGGCCGGCGTGAAGGTCACGCCCGAAGCCGCCAGGCCATGATCCGCCTCACCGCGATCACCCGCGTGTTCCGCATGGGGGACCAGGAAGTGCGCGCGCTCAAGGACATCAGTCTCGACATCGGATCGGGTGAGTACGTGTCCATCATGGGGCCGTCGGGATCGGGCAAGTCCACGCTGCTCAACGTCGTCGGCCTGCTCGACCAGCCCGACAGCGGACACTACGAACTGGACGGCCGCGACGTGACCGACCTGTCCGAAACCGAGCGGGCGCGCGTGCGCCGCGAGAAGATCGGTTTCGTGTTTCAATCCTTCCATCTGGTGCCGCGCCTGACCGCCGCGGAGAACATCGAACTGCCCTTGATGCTGGAAGGCATTGCGCCGGCCGAACGCAAGGCCCGCGTCGATGCCGCGCTCGACGCCTTCGATCTCACGGCACGCGCGCGCCACCGTCCGGCCGAGCTCTCCGGCGGGCAGCGCCAGCGCGTGGCGATCGCGCGCGCCACCATCCTGCGCCCGACCGCGCTGCTGGCCGACGAGCCGACCGGCAACCTCGACCACCGCATCGGCGCCGAGGTGATGGAACTGCTGGAGGGCCTGCACCATGCCGGCACCACGCTGATCGTCGTCACCCACGACCGCGAACTCGGCGCCCGCGCGCATCGCCACATTGCGATGCGGGATGGCGAGATTGTGGGGGACGAAAAATGAAGGCAACCACCGTTCGACCTGAACGCTTCGACTTTGCTCCGGACAACCCTGGCGAAGGGCTTGCCAGAGTTGGCACAGGGCCACTTCGGCAAGCTCGGGGCAGGCTTCGACAAGCCTGTCCCGAGCTTTGCCGAAGGGCTCAGCCCGAACGGTGGCTGGATTGGGTGTGTGCCAGAGCCCATCCCGTCTACCCGTTCGCCTTCAACCCGTCAAAGGGCTCGGCCCGAACGGTGGTTGAACTGGATGCGTGCACGGACCCATTCCTTCAGCCCGTTCGCCCTGAGCCCGTCGAAGGGCTGTCCCCTACGCGCGTTTCGGCATGCTCGACACAGCCGCCGTTCCGGGTAGAGCAATGAACCTGCGCGACACCCTGACCCTCTCCTTCTCCACCGTTGCGAGCTACCGCACCCGCTCGGCCCTCATCGTGCTGGCGATGGCGCTCGGCGTGGCAGCGGTGGTGGTGCTGACGGCGCTGGGCGAAGGCGCGCGCCGCTATGTCGTTGGGCAGTTCTCCTCGCTCGGCACCAATCTGGTCTTCGTCCTGCCAGGCCGCGCCGAAACCTCGGGGGGCTTTCCCGGCGCCGCACTGGGGCAGACGCCACGCGACCTGACGCTTGACGACGCCCAGTTCATCAGCCACCTGCCGCAGGTCAAGCGCTATGCGCCGCTCAACGTGGGCGTGGCCGAGCTCTCCGCAGGCGGGAAGCTGCGCGAGGTGACGGTGCTGGGCAGCACGTCCGAATTGCTGCCGATCCGCCACATGAAGCTGTCGCAGGGCAGTTTCCTCGCCCACGGTTCGGAACGCAGCGCGCAGATCGTGCTGGGCAGCGTGCTGGCGCACGAATTCTTTCCCGACGGCAACGCCGTCGGACAGCGCGTGCGCCTCGGCGACAGCCGCTTCATGGTGTCCGGCGTGCTGGCGCCGCAGGGCGAGTCGATGGGCTTCAATTCCGACGAGATCGCCATCATCCCGGTCGATTACGCGCAGGAACTGTTCAACACCAACACGCTGTTCCGCATCCTGGTCGAGGCGCGCAGCCGCAACGCGATCGGGCCGGCCAAGGCCGCGATCACCCACGCCCTGAAGCTGCGCCATGACGGCGAGGAAGACGCCACCGTCATCACCCAGGACGCCATCCTCGCCACCTTCGACCGCATCCTGCGCGCGCTGACCCTGGGCGTGGCGGGCATCGCCGCGATCAGCCTGGCGGTCGCCGGCATCCTGGTGATGAACGTGATGCTGGTGGCGGTGGCCCAGCGCACGTCGGAAATCGGCCTGCTGAAGGCGATCGGCGCCCCCGCCGCCGACATCCGTCGCCTGTTCTTCGCCGAGGCGCTGTGGCTGTCGCTGGCCGGTGGCGCCATCGGCTTCGCGCTGGGGCAGGCCGGCAGCTACCTCATCCGCGTGGCCTATCCGATACTCCCCGCCTGGCCGCCGGCCTGGGCCAGCGCGGCGGGCGTCGCCACCGCCCTCGTCACCGGCATCCTCGCCAGCCTGTTGCCCGCCACGCGCGCGGCGCGGCTCGATCCCGTCCAGGCGCTGAGCGGAAAATGATCCTGGAAACTGAAGCTGGACGGAGTGGAGTGTGCGTTTTTTGGGTGTGGAGCAACGCCGAACCGCGCCCAAAAAGTGTGCAATCCACTCCGTAGCGGATGCAGCGAAAGAGAGAGCGGACGCAATATGGAAAACTGTCCAATCACCATGACATCCAATCACCCAATAAGCGATCAGCTTCGGTTTCCAGGATGAGCCTGTCCGACACCCTGCGCTTCGCCCTGCACGCGCTCACCGCGCACCGGCTGCGTACCTTCCTGTCCGCCACCGGCATCGGCGTGGGCATCGCCGCGGTCATCCTGCTCACCTCGATCGGCGACGGCATCCATCAGTTCGTGCTGGCCGAGTTCACCCAGTTCGGCACCAACATCATCAACATCAGCCCGGGCAAGGTCAGCACGCACGGCGCCTCGGTCGGCGCCATCGGCAGCGCGCGACTGCTGACGATCGACGACGCGCTGGCGCTCAAGACCTCGCGTTACGCGCAATACACGAATTCCGGCGTGATGGGCAACGCGGAAATCCGCGCCCATGGCCGCAGCCGCCGCGTCACGGTATACGGCGAGGGACCGGATTTCT
The DNA here is from genome assembly GCA_021802595.1 of Pseudomonadota bacterium. The sequence continues at coordinate 425 of JAJZRT010000295.1, read as the reverse complement.
CGCACGCCTTCAACATGCACGTCGCGGTCGGCCAGTACCTGCCCGCCGACGACCCGCGCAATCCGCGCGCCTATGCCGTGCTGGGCGCCAAGGTGCGCAGCGAGCTGTTCGGCACAAGCAATCCGCTGGGCGCCACCCTGCAGGTCGGCGCGACGCGCTTCCGCATCATCGGCGTCATGGCGCCCAAGGGCCAGGTGCTCGGCTTCGACCTCGACGACACCGTCTACATCCCCACCGCGCGCGCGCTGGAAGTGTTCAACCGTGAAGGTGTGATGGAAATCCACGTCGCCTACAAGCCGGGCTCGACCCTGAAGGCGGTGGTCGACGACATCAGGCGCATCCTGGTCGCGCGCCACGGCCGCGAGGACTTCACCGTCACGCCGCAGCAGCAGATGCTCGACACGCTCTCCACTGTGCTGGAGGGG
>JAJZRT010000294.1 GCA_021802595.1 Pseudomonadota bacterium | reverse complement strand
CGTGCCAGTCATCGCGCATGGCAACACGATCACCCGGTGCATTCGTGCTGATCATCACTCATCCTCGCACGGATTAATGTTGTTGCCCGGCCGCGGCGAGGCTGCCCGATCCGGCACCCGCCCGCCTGCCAAGGCATCCGTGCGGCAGGGGATTGCGCGCGGTTTTGGAGGCATGCCGTAGCCGGCCGCCGGTATTGGCCCGATCCCCGAACGTTCCAACCGGTGCCCGGGCCGGTTCGCAGGGCATGTGGCCCGTTTTCCGGAGATGGCACCCCGCCGGGGAATGCCCCGGCCGGGATCGCCTTCCCCTCGGCTCGTGGCGCTTACGGCCTGGTCCTTAGTGCTTTCAATCTTGGAATTTTGTTCTATAAGTTTAGACAGAAGCCCGGTAACCATCGCGGGTGCAACTGTCATGGACAGCAACAATGCCCATAATTTTGTTATGCCAGTTCGGGGAGTAGTCCAGATGTCGAGAGTCGCCATTGCGTTATTCTGCGCCCTTTTCGTGCTGCCGGCGTATGCCCAGCCTCGCCAAGGCGTCCAGGTGCGGATTTTCCAGTATTTCCTGGCCAAGGCCCAAAGCGGCGATCCCAATGCGGAGTTCATCGTCGGTAACCTCTACGAAACCGGCAAAGGCGTCCAGCAGGACAGCAAGGAGGCCAAGAAGTGGTACGAAAAGGCCGCGGCACAGGGCAACCAATCCGCCAAGGACAAGCTCGACGGAGGAAAACACGCTGCCGAACAGGCCGCCAAGGCGAGACAACTGGCCGCCGAGCAGGCTGCTCAGAAACGCGCCGATGCCGCCCGTGCCAGGATGCAAGCCGAGAAGGCTGCCCGTGCCAGAATGCAGGCTGAAATGGCCACCCGTGCCAGGATGCAAGCCGAGAAGGCTGCCCGTGTCCGCCTTGCCGCGGAACGTGCCGCACAGGCACGCGCGGAAGCGGCCCGCAGGCTGGCCGCCGCCAGGGCAGCACAGGCACGGGCACAACGGTCCATCGATGCCCTGCCGATCGTTCTGGGCAGCAACTGGTATCACAGCCAGAACGCAGCACAATTCCTGCCGTCGGCCAGCACCAGCTGTCTGCAGGTCGGCAGCAGCGAGATTGTCTGTTTCTCGAAGCGGCTGCGCCGCGATGTCGGGGGCTCTGCGCTTACATACACCGTGAAATCCACGCTTTCCGACTTCAACCACCAGGGGGAATTCACGGCGAATTACCTCTACGATGTCCTGGACATAAGCAGTGCCGGGTCCGACGCACCGGCCGATCCTTCCGCGGCTGACCTCGCCCCGGCGGCAAAGCTCGGCTGGCAGCAGCCCGGACAGACACTGCGTTGCCGGACGAGCAACGCACAAGCCGTCATTTGCACAAACCGGAATGATCAGATGATCGAGTTTACCAAACGTTGACAGCCGGTCGCCTGCACCGGGATCAATCGCCCGCGTCTAGCACCGACCGTCATGAGTCGACCTCTAATGAATCTAAGGATACCGTCACAACCTAGCGTCGCAACGCTGCCGGAGGCATTACCCGCCGCCGGCTGCTTCCTGTGTCTGGCGGGATCATCGGGCATTGCCGGATTAAGACCATGATGCAATCGAAACTGAGCCAGTTGTGCGGAATCCTTCTCGTCACGCTCACCCTGGGCACGGCCTATGCCGGCACGGTGAGTCAGGCCGAAGAGCGGCTGTTCAAGGTACAGCTTCGCTTGGCGAAAAGCGGTGACCCCAATGGGGAGTTCTACGTGGGCGAAATGTACGAACAGGGCCTCGGCACTCCGCGCAACCTCGAACTGGCGCACAAGTGGTACGAAAAATCTGCCGACAAGGGCAATATCGAAGCCAAGGACAAACTGGCAAACTGGGACGAGGTATTGAAAGACGCCGCAGAGGCCCAGCAGCAGGCACGGGCGGCAGCCCTGGCGAAGGCGCAGGCCGCAGCACGTGCGAAGGCACAGTCAATAGCACAGGCCCGTGCACTTGCGCAGCAAAAAGCGCAAGCCGCCGCACTCGCCAGGGAGCGCGCCGCTGCCGAGCGCGCCAGAAGGCGGGCGGCAGCCGAAGCGGCGGCAAAAAAACTGGAGCACGAACGTGCCGAAGCGCTTGCACGCGCCCGCGAACATGCAGCGGCGTTGCGGGCCAGAAAACTCGCTCAGGAGAAGGCGCAGGCCGAGGCCCGAAAGCGCGCTACCGAGATTGCTGCCGCCAAGTCCCGCGAAGCTGCGGTGTCGGTCGCGCGCGCCAGGAAACCGGCGCCGGAAGTTTCATCCTCGGCTCACAAGAATAAGCATCACATAGTCCAGTTTTCCCCCAACCCCTGCAAGGGGGTTGCGGCCCAGTTTCTCTCTACCTGCCACTAGCCGCCGAACCGGTAGCCTGGCGCGATGACGCACCAGCCGCCAACGCACCCGGCAGGCCCCCCCTGCGCTGCGGATGGAGCCGGGAACTAGAGGGCATGCCCGGCCTCACGGGTCCCCGAATCTGCGCGGCCAGCCCATTGGGTGGAATGTCGTTGAGCATCGCTGGCAATCGGGGTGCTGTATCGCCCAGAGCTCCGTCCCTTATTCGGGCGAGAGCTAACGATGCGCAATGCACCACCGGCAACGAACCTTCGAGGTGCTCGATGAACGCAGGCGCTGCGCGGCGGATCGGTTTGCTGGCCACGTATCGTCCGGCAGCGAGGCTGATGCCGTCGGTCTTCGACTTCGAGAACACGCCGTCCTTCGTTCCCGGCAATGGGACATTCATCGACTCGCCGGTGTCGGCGCCCGCCCGTCGCATCGCAGTTACCGGTCGGCAAGGAACAGGAGCGCCACGGAGGGAGCCGGCCGGAGCGCCGATACAATCCCCGATCCGCTGCGCCACAACGCGCGCTGCATCGCTAACACGTCATCGCGCTAACGCAATCGATACGTCGCGTGACAGGCCACGCATGTCCGGGTCATGCGTGAAAGCAGCATCAGGGGCTTTTCGATGTTCCCCGAGACCGAAGCGTCTTGCGCGGCGAGGGCGAATTCTCCAGCCTCGCGGTGCAGCTGTGCGCCGAGTTGTTTCATGCCTGCCGGCATGTATCGAGACTCCTCTTCCATCTGGCTGCCGTGCATCGACGACATTCCGAGTTTCATCGTGGCAATCTGCGCTGCCTCGTCGAAATGATGCTCGGCCAGCGCCCGCTGAATCTCACCCAAGCCCTGGAGGTGCATGCGCATCGCGGCCAGCGCTTGGTGCTTGACCGGCGGGGGGAAAACCACATCGAACCGGGTCTTTGCCACTGTGACCGCAACATGCCTGCCTGGTTGCATCGCGGCATCTTGCCCGGACATCTTCATCATCTGTGCTTGCGCGCTCGCCAATAGTAATCCGCCAGTCAGGAACAGGGCAATCCGGAGCATGTCTTTCATCGTGGGACCCAAATTCAGCGGTGTGACCATTGTAGGGCAACGGTCAAAAATTACATATGGTCATGATCATCTTTCTCGGAATGCGGCAGGACCTGGATCAGTTCAGCAGACCTTGAACCCCCGGCGGCTCCAGCTTGGATGCCATCGGATCTTCGCCGCTCGGCGCAGGTCGTTCGTCTGCTGCCCGGCGATACGGTCTTCACGCAGGGCACAAGACCGCAGTCCGTAGATTATGTGCAGGCAGGAGAGGTCCATCTTTTGCGGTGTACGCCCGGAGGCGGAGACATCCTGCTGCATCGCATTCAGAATGGGTTCATCGCGGAGGCCAGCATCGATGCGGCGAGCTATCACTGTGACGCGATCGCGGTGAAGGTGACCACGTTGCGACGTTTCGAGCGCCAACGGTTCAGGGCGGCCTTGGATAGAAGTCTTGATTTCCACAGTGCGTGGAGCACGATGTTCGCACGGGGAATCCGCCGGCTCCGCACCCAATGCGAACGCCTGGCGCTCAACAGAGCCCGGGACCGCATTGCGCATTACATGGCATGCGAAGGACAAGACGGCGTCCTGGAGTTGAGGGCGATTACAAGACCGACGCTAAATCCCCTGCGAGGATTCATTCCGGGAAGCGAGCTCGCGCGCAACACCCAACCCGAACCCGGGTATCGCGTGCTGTGCGATGCCTTGCGCCTGCAGTTATCCGCCCAACCGCCGCCCAGAACATAACTTAAACGCCAAGCCATCCCCGTCTCCCGCTTTGCTACGCGTATCGCGTAGCGCAGACGTGGCGGGGCGGTTTACCGATAAATCCATGAACCGGCCCCGCTTATCGGGTCCAAACGGCGAAATCCCGAGATAGCGGACCGACAGGAATCCACACAGGTCGTCTCCGGCAAGCTGCGCACCTCGGCACCGGCCTCCCGGCGGAGTCCCCCGTTCGGTCATAGCCAGCCGGCCTTCACGCGGTGCTTAGCAGCGCCACAGCACCTGCGGCCAGCAGCAGACCCGGAGACTTCTGGGGCAAAGCCGCCCCGCGCCCGGATCCGTCCGTCAGGGCACGATCAGCAGGACCTTGACTGTATGATCCAGCACCTTGCCGTCGACATAGCCGATGCCGTCGGGATGGCGGGCAACCCAGCGCTTGACGGCCTCATTGCCACCCACCTCACGCGGCGGCTGGCCTCTGCCCGAAAAAATGAGCTTTGACCAATAGGACTTGAGCCTCACCGGACCCATTCCGACCACCTTTCGGTAAAATTCGGCCCGCACCGGGCTGTGCCGATACTGATCTACTGCCACGGCCCTCCGGCCATCGGGAAATTCGTCAGACTTGCCGAGATAGATCATGGCAACATCGGCTGCGCTGATGCCCTCAATCGGGTTTGCAGGATTCCCGATGATCGCAAGCGCAGCATTGGCCGCGTTCATCATCCCCGAAAACCCGACGACGAGCACGATGACAGCGAGCTTTTTCAGTAGTCTTGCCATTTGTCCGAATCTCCTAGAACACGAGGTCGAGGGCAACGCTGTAGATCATCACGTGGCTCTTGCCTGCGGGCAAAGGCCCGATGAGCAACCCGCGCGTTCCATCGAGCGGTTTGACCTCTTCCGCTTCGAACTTGATATCTGCACCGGTGCCCAGTTCATACCGCAGGCCGCCGGTCACGGAACTTTGCGCAAGCGGCACGCCATAGCCCTGCCCGACAGGGTTGTTGTTATCCTCGAGCTTGGCGAAAGTCACGTTGGGCAGGAATTTCCCGATGCGATAGCCGACGGTCGCATACCAGCCCTTCTGGTCAGGAAAAGCCGCGTTGGCACCCTGCTCGATCTTGCGCTGGAAATACTCCGAATACAGCACGATGTTCTCCCAGTCCATGCTGCCGCCGACGCTGGAGAAGGTCGCCGTCTTGTCGCTGACACCGAATGCCGGCGCGCTGACCAGGGTCTTGAGGTATCCGGCGCGCAAGGTGAACGCATTGGTGCCGCCGCTTACGTTGATGCCGTACATGCTGTCGGCAGTGAAGTCTGTGTACGCCACGGTACCCGGAGGCGAAGGCTGGACACTGCCGACACCCGTTTGCGGGTTTACGACCGTTTCCGGAACCGCACCGATGACTTCCTGCGGAACCAGCGCCTGTTCAC
>JAJZRT010000293.1 GCA_021802595.1 Pseudomonadota bacterium | reverse complement strand
CGTAGCCGGCATCCTGCAGGATCTCGCGGAACACCCGCAACGCCTCGACGCGCGGTTTTTCGTAACCCGAATCCGGGAATGGATTGAACGGGATGAGATTGAACTTGCACGGCACGTCGCGCGTCAGCTCGATCAGCTGGCGTGCATGCCCGGGCTGGTCGTTGACCCCGGCCAGCATCACGTATTCGAACGTGATGAAATCGCGCGGCGCGTAGGCCAGGTAACGCCGGCAGGCTGCCATCAGTTCGATAAGCGGGTACTTCCTGTTGATCGGCACGATCTGGTCGCGCAATGCGTCATTGGGTGCGTGCAGACTCACCGCCAGCGCCACCGGGCAGCGCTCGGCGAGGCGGTCCATCGCCGGCACCAGACCCGAGGTCGACACCGTCACCCGCCGCCGCGACAGGCCGTAGGCGTGATCGTCGAGCATGATGCCGAGCGCGGTCACCACGTTCTCGAAATTCGCCAGCGGCTCGCCCATGCCCATCATCACCACGTTGCTTACCGGACGATCGGCAATTTCGCCGGCGCCGTGATTGGGCATGGTGCGGTTGGGTTCGGTCTTCAGGCCGTGATGCGCCACCCACAGCTGGCCGATGATCTCGGCTACCGTCAGGTTGCGGTTGAAGCCCTGCCGGCCGGTCGAACAGAAAGTGCATTCCAGCGCGCAACCGACCTGCGAGGACACGCACAGGGTGCCGCGGTCGTCTTCCGGGATGAACACCGTCTCGATGCCATTTCCGATCCCGACGTCGAACAGCCACTTGCGCGTGCCGTCGGCTGACACATGCGCATAGTTGATCGCCGGCGCCTGCACGATGGCTTCGTTCTGCAGCTTCTCGCGCAGGCTCTTGGCAATGTCGGTCATCTGCGCGAAATCGGCCACGCCGGACTGGTGAATCCAGTGGAACACCTGGCGGGCGCGAAACGGCTTCTCGCCAAGTTTACCGAACCAGGCAGCCAAGCCTTCCAGATCGAGATCGAGCAGATTCTGCGGCATGCGTGATCAGCGGCCGGAGTAGACTTCGCTGGCAGGGAAGAAGTAGGCGATCTCGATCGCCGCGGTTTCCGGTGCGTCGGAACCGTGCACGGCATTGGCGTCGATGCTCTCGGCGAAGTCGGCGCGGATGGTGCCGGGTTCGGCCTTCTTCGGGTCGGTCGCGCCCATCAGCGCACGGTTCTTGGCGATCGCGTCCTCACCTTCCAGCACCTGCAGCACGACGGGGCCGGACACCATGAAATCGACCAGATCCTTGAAGAAAGGACGGTCCTTGTGCACCGCGTAGAAGCCTTCGGCCTCCTGGCGCGACAGATGCTTCATTTTCGACGCCACGACCTTGAGGCCGTTGCTCTCGAAGCGGCTGACGATCTTGCCAATCACGTTCTTGGCGACGGCATCGGGCTTGATGATGGAAAAGGTGCGCTGAACAGCCATGTGTATGCTCCAGACAAATGAGGAAAAACAGGGAAAAAGGTTCAAAAAACCATGAAAATCAGCCCGCTAGAATAGCATGGGCCACCCCGGACTGTCTTGTCCTGCCGGCGGATGGCGGTTTGAAGGCCCGTCGTCGGTCGCACGCGCAACCACAGCCCGTCAGGGCTCGATGCGCGGCATCACCCCGGCCTCGCCGGGTGCGGCGCACAGGTCGGCCTCGAAACCGATTCCTGCTGCCCACGCCAGCCGACCGTCGCACCACAGCAGCGGCAGCCGCTCACGCTGCCAGGGCGGGATCGCATGTTCCTGCAGCAGGTTCTTCAGGCTGCGCCGCGGACCGCCTGCATGCAGCCGCAGGCGTTCGCCGCCGGCCCGTACCCCGAACGTGACCTCGCCAGCGGCCAGCGCCGCCTGCCTGAGGCCCTGTCCGGTTGCGGCGGCCATGTGCACACTGACCCCGGCGGACGGGATCCAGATCGTCGCCTCGCCCCGCCAGCGAACCGGACCCGCCCCAGGCGGCGGCACCGGCACCAGATAGGCGCCGCCACGGTAGCGCCACAATTCCACCTGCCCCAAAGGGACGCGCACCCGCGCGTCCGCCTGCGCATCCCGCAGTTGATGCAGGGCCTCGTCGAGCCGCCGCAGGCTGGGCATGGGCAGGCCATGCCGGTCGATGAAGTGGCGCAGCAGGTTGCGCGCGCGCGGCGTTGACAGACGCGCCAGCATGGCGCAGTCGAGGCGGTCAGCGGCAATCGCTTCCCGCGCATCCAGCCGTGCCAGGTCGTCCAGCAAGTCGGCGGCGTCGGCCTGCAGCGCGGCCGCGCGCGCCAGCGTGCCACCCGCACCGGGAAAATGTCGTTCCAGCAATGGCATCACCTGCTGGCGCAACGCGTTGCGGCGATAGCGGGTGTCCCGGTTGCTTTCATCGTCGACCCACGCGAGCCCGCGTTCCTGTGCCGTGTGCAGCAGGTCGGCACGCGCCACGTTCAGCAGCGGCCGCAACAGGGCCGCCCGCCAGCCGGACGGCGTTTGCATCTCGGCCATCGCCGCCAGGCCCTTGGGGCCGGCACCACGCAGCAATTGCAGCAGAAGCGTCTCGGCCTGATCGTCCTGCTGGTGCGCCGTGAGCAGAAAGTCCGTGTCCAGGTCGGCAAAAATGCACTGACGCGCGCGCCGTGCGGCTGCCTCGATCCCGGCGGGATCGTCGCGCGCGATCTGTACGCGATGCACGACCAGTTCGACTGCGTGCGCGGCACACAGTCGTCCGCAGAATCCGGCCCAGTCGTCGGCATGCGGCGACAGGCCGTGATGTACATGCACGGCCCGCAGTCCGAACGGGTGTTGATCACGCAGCGCAACAAGGGCATGCAGCAGGACGACCGAGTCAAGCCCCCCCGACAGCGCCAGCGTCAACCGCGCGTGCGGGGGGACGTGGCGGGCAAGGACGCCCGCCACCAGTGCGACCGGCAACTTACTTGGCGGGGACTTCCTTGAAGCTGCCATACGCCCGCAGACGCTGGTAACGCGAGTCCAACAGGGTGTCGAGCGGCTGCTTGCGCAATTCGGCGAGGGTATCGGTCAGGGCGCGGCGCATGGCCTGGAACATCGCGTCCCAGTCGCGCTGCGCCCCACCCAGCGGTTCTTCGACGATGCGGTCGACCAGGCCGTTGGCTTTCAGGCGGTCGGCGGTGATGCCCAGGGTTTCGGCGGCGACCGAGGCCTTGTCGGCGCTCTTCCACAGGATCGAAGCACAGCCTTCCGGCGAGATCACCGAATAGGTGGAGTACTGCAGGATCAGCATGCGGTCGCCGACGCCGATCGCCAGCGCGCCACCCGAGCCACCTTCGCCGACGATGGTGCAGATGATCGGCGTCTTCAGTTCGGCCATCACGTACAGGTTACGCGCGATCGCCTCGGATTGCCCGCGCTCCTCGGCGCCGATGCCGGGATAGGCGCCCGGCGTGTCGATGAAGGTGAAGATCGGCAGGCCGAACTTTTCGGCCAGGCGCATCAGCCGCAAGGCCTTGCGATAGCCCTCCGGACGCGGCATGCCGAAATTGCGGTAGATCTTTTCCTTGGTGTCGCGGCCCTTCTGGTGGCCGATCACCATCACCGGCTCGCCGTTGAAACGCGCCATGCCGCCGACGATCGCGGCGTCATCGGCGTAGGCGCGGTCGCCATGCAGTTCGACATAGTCGGTGAACAGTCCCTGGACGTAATCGAGCGTATACGGGCGTTGCGGATGACGCGCCACCTGCGACACCTGCCAGGCATTGAGCTTGGCGTAGATGTCCTTGGTGAGCGTCTGACTCTTCTTCTGGAGGCGGCGGATCTCTTCCGAAATGTCCAGCGCAGAGTCGTCCTGCACAAAGCGCAGTTCTTCGATCTTGGCTTCGAGCTCCGCAATCGGCTGCTCGAAATCGAGGAAAGTGGTTTTCATCGGTGGTCTTTTATCAACTGTCACAGAAACAGGCCAGCCGGGCATTTTAGCAGCCCGGCGCCCCCTACCGTGCAGTCTGCGCCTGCTTTAATGATGGTGATGGCCGTGCGCGCCATGCGCGTGACGATGGGTGACCTCGTCCGGCGTGGCCACACGCACGTCGGAGACCTGGCACTGGAAATGCACCGCCTGGCCGGCATAGGGATGATTGCCGTCGACCACCACCTTCTCCTCGGCAATGTCGGTCACGGTATAGAGCATTTCCTCGCCGCCGTCGACCGGCGAGCCGACGAACTGCATGCCGATTTCGATTTCCGGCGGGAAGGCCTCGCGCGGTTCCACCCGCACCAGATTCTCGTCGAATTCGCCGAAGGCATCGGCGGGCTGCAGCTTGAGATCGATGGTTTCACCCACCGCCTTGCCTTCCAGCGCCTGCTCCACCAGCGGGAAGATGTTGTCGTAGCCGCCATGCAGATAGCTGACCGGTTCGTCGCTTTCCTCCAGCAGCTTGCCGTCCATATCCTTGACGATATAGGTGATGGTGACCACGGTGTCCTTGCCAATATTCACTTGAGTTCCTTTACCAGTTGAAGCACTTCCGCCGCATGGCCGCGGCTGGAAACGCCGTACAGGGCGTGACGGATGACGCCCTGTTTGTCGATGATGAAAGTGGAGCGCACCACGCCCTTGCGCATGACGCCGTCCACTTCCTTGTCCTGCAGCACGCCATACGCCGTGCAGGTGGCCTGCTCCTTGTCGGCCAGCAGCCGCACGCTGATGCCGTGCTTGTCGCGAAACTCGCCGTGACGGATGCAGTCGTCGCGCGAGACACCCAATACGGTGGCCCCCAGTTTGGCGAAATCGTCTTCCAGTTCGGAAAATTCAATGGCTTCCGTGGTGCAGCCCGGCGTGTCATCGCGCACATAGAAATACAGCACGAGCGTCCTGCCCCGGAACTGGGACAGGTCGACGATATTCATGTCCGCGTCAGGATTGGAAAAATCCGGCGCCCGATCTCCTGCTTTCAGCATGCGTGACTCCGCCACGTGTCTTTCCGGCAGCATTCTAACAGCCCCTCCCGGGCTGCATCGTTATAATCGGTTGCATGACGAAAACCCTGCTCGGCGGTCTCAGTCCCGCCCGTTTCCTGCGCGACGTCTGGCACAAGCGCCCGCTCCTGATCCGCAACGCCGTGCCCGGCTTCACCGGACTCCTGACGCCCGCCGCGATGCAGCAACTGGCCTGTCGAGACGATGTGGAATCGCGGCTGATCCGGGGCAGCGGCACGCACTGGGAGCTCGACCATGGCCCGTTCGCGAAAGGCGACTTCAAACGCCTGCCCAAGACCGAATGGACCCTGCTGGTGCAGTCGCTCAACCATTTCCTGCCCGAGGCCGATGCGCTGCTGGCGCGCTTCGACTTCATTCCGCACGCCCGGCTCGACGACCTGATGGTGAGCTATGCCGTGCCCGGCGGCAGCGTGGGCCCGCACTTCGATTCGTACGACGTCTTCCTGCTGCAAGGCCAGGGCCATCGTCGCTGGCAGATCAGCACGCAAACCGACCTTGCACTGCTGGACGGTGCGCCGCTGAAGATCCTGCGCCATTTCGAAGCGGAGGATGAATGGGTGCTCGGCCCCGGCGACATGCTCTACCTGCCGCCCCACGTCGC
>JAJZRT010000292.1 GCA_021802595.1 Pseudomonadota bacterium | reverse complement strand
CTTGATGAAACCCCGGGTGTCGAAGTTGGCGAGCGCGCGCGGCACGTTGTCCAGGGTGAGGGTTCGGCTGTCCGTGGCGATGCCGGCGTCGTGCGCCTCGTGCTCGCTCAAGCCCACCGTGGCGACCTGCGGATCGGTGAACACCACCGCCGGCATGGCGCTCAGGTCCAGCGTCGCGTCGCCGCCGGTCATGTTGATGGCGGCGCGCGAGCCCGCGGCCGCCGCCACGTAGACGAATTTCGGCTGCGTGGTGCAGTCGCCGGCAGCGTAGATGTTCGGGGCGCTGGTGCGCATGCCCGGGTCGATGGCGATGGCCCCTTGCGGGTCCATTGCCACGCCGGATGCTTCGAGATGGAGCCTGCGCGTGTCGGGTGTGCGGCCGATGGCGACCAGCAACCGGTCGGCGCGCAGCTCGCCCCGGTTGCTCGTCAACACGAACTCGCCGTTCACGTACGCGACCTCGCTGGCCTGCGTGTGTTCCAGCACATCGATCCCCTCGGCACGCAACGCCTCGGTGAGGGCTTCGCCGATGGCCGGGTCTTCGCGCAACAACAGCGTGTGGCGCGCCAGGATCGTGACCTTGGCGCCGAGCCGGGCGAAGGCCTGTGCCAATTCCACGGCCACCACCGAAGAGCCGATGACGGCCAGGCGCCCGGGGATGGTGTCGCTCACCAGCGCCTCGGTCGACGTCCAGTAAGGAGTGTGCGCGAGCCCGGGAATCGGCGGCAACGCGGCGCGCGCTCCGGTGGCGATCAGGCAGCGGTCGAAGGCGACCACCCGCTGGCCGCCGTCGGCGAGCCGCACCGCGAGATGGCGAGCGTCCTGGAAACAGGCTTCGCCGTGCACCACGCTGATGCCCGGTTGAGCGTCCAGCACGTCCTGGTACTTGGCCTGGCGCAGCGTGTCGACGAGGGCTTGCTGGCGGGCCAGCAGACGTTCGCGCAGGATCACGGGTGTCGCCGCCTGGATGCCGTCGTCGAACGGACTTTCGCGACGCAGGTGGGCGATGTGCGCGGCTCGGATCATGGTCTTGGAGGGCACGCAGCCGATGTTGACGCAGGTTCCGCCGACAGTGCCGCGCTCGATCAGCGTCACCCGCGCGCCTCGCTCGGCGGCCTTGAGCGCCGCCGCCATCGCGGCGCCGCCGCTGCCGATCACGGCCACGTGTGGCGTCGGGCCGGGAACGCACGAGCCATCCGGTTTGCAAGTGATGGATTCGGACATGGATGAAATGGGTCGGGAAGATTCGGCAACGGGTCTCGCAGTCCGCGCAGCCGGGGGCAAGGAAGCCGTCAACAGGAGCAAGACAGCACGCGCCGGGCGCTGCCGAGCAGTCCCCAGGCCATTGCGGCGATCGCCGACGCATAGAGGGTGCCCTCATGGGTGGCGATCCAGCCCTGGATCGGTACGCCGAAGTGTCCGGCCGCGGGCAGCAGCGAAGCGATCGCGGTGATGGCCAGGGGCAGTGCAGGCGTGCAGCACAGCAGCGACGGAGCCATGGCCAGGGCGGTTCCCAGCAGCGTGCCCGTGGGGTTCACCCGCTGCCCCTGGCGCAGGCCGTATACGCCCAGCGCCGTGGTCAACGACAGCAGCGCGGCCATGGTCACGGCGATGAGGAACTCGCCGAGGGTGAGAAACCGAAGTGAGACGAGCCCCAGCGTTCCGCCGGTGCTGGTGGCGGGCAGCAACAACGCGTAGAACAGCAGCGCGGCGAGGAACAAGCCCAGGGCCCAGAGCCTCGCGCGCCTCGTCGCAAGCGCCTGGCCGAGGGCGCGCCAAAGCGTATCGGCTGCCGCAGGCCAGCGCACGGTCATGGCCTGGGCTGGAGAAAGGCTTCGATCTTGCCGAAGGTGGCGGACGGCGAAGAGGACGCCAGTTGCACGCGGCCATCGGCTGCGATGACTTGATAGATGTCGACGAACTTGCCAGGGTTGTAGCGCTCGAACAGCGCCTGGGTGTCCTCGCCGAACACGAAGTGCGGATCCTTCAGCAGCGGGGCGGCAACCGACTTGGCGAAGTCGCGCATCCCCGGGCCCGGATATCCGCCGTTGTCGTAGTCCCGCAGCACCAGCACCGTCAGGTCCGAACGGTCGATCTGCGCCTGGTGATCCGCGAAGGTGCGCAGCCCGGCGGCGCAGCTCGGGCACCAGGTCGTGACCTGCCACACGATGACCGGGCGCCCCTTGTAGGCGTCGAGCTGGACGACCTTCCCGTCGACCGTGGTGAAGGGCGCGTCGGGCGCGATCTGGCCCGGCGTGGCTACGGCTGACGTGGATCGTGCCTGCCCTGGGGTGCCGGCCATCGCGGGCACCGCGGCGCAGATCAGGAGAATCGATACGCCCAGGCGGGCCAGGGAGATTTTGCGCGGAAGGGAAGCAAGGGTCATGGGGAAGGCGTCTCCTCGTCGAGGCCAGGCCCTGCGAAGGCAGCGCGATGGGTGCTACCTTATTCCCGTAGTCAACTACGGAGTCAAGCCCATGGAACCGGCCTCGCAAGGTCTGAGCATCGGCACACTGGCCGAGGCGGCCGGTGTGCACGTGGAGACGATCCGCTTCTATCAGCTCAAGGGGCTGCTGCGTACGCCGGGGCGCCCCGCGCAGGGCATCCGGCGCTACGGGGCCGCCGACGTGGCGCGGGTGCGTTTCATCAAGGCGGCCCAGCGCCTGGGGTTCAGCCTGGACGAGGCCGGACAGCTGCTGCGGCTGGACGACGGCACGCATTGCCACGAAGCCGCCGCACTGGCCGAGGCGCGGCTGGCCGATGTGAGGGAGCGCCTGCGCGATCTGCGAGGCATCGAGCGCGTGCTGTCGGCGCTGGTGCGCGCCTGCAATACCGAGCACGGAGAGGTTTGCTGCCCGCTGATCGCCACACTGCAGCAGAGCCATCCTGCCTGACGGTGCGGCCCAGGTTCCTGGCCCGTCCATGGATGCCCGGAAATGGCTGGAGGTCCAGGGACCCGTGTCAGGAATTCGTGCCGACCTCCGACAAAGGGCCAGACGATGCCGTTCCAGGCCTCATGAACCCGTGGCAGATGGCGATCGCCGAGGAGTTGGAGTCATGAATCACATTCTGCTGGTTGTCGTCGTGGCCGCCGTGCTGCTGTTCGGAGCCATGCAACTCGGCGCCAGGCGGCTCGCACGGCGTGCGCAGGGCAGGCGCGCCCCGGATACCGGCGCGGTCGACGGTCCGATCCCGCCCGACGCCTTGCGCGTGTACTACTTCCACGCGCCGCACTGCGGCCCCTGCCGATCGATGACGCCCCTGGTAGACGAGGTTCGCGCCTCTCATCCCCATCTGATCAAGGTCGACGTCAGCCAGGCGCCCGAACTCGCGCGAGGCTTCGGTGTCGTGGCCACGCCCAGCTTCGCGGTTGTCGACGGTGGCGTCATCCAGCACGTCAGCCTCGGTACGCAGAGCCGATCCGCACTGGCACGCATGTTGCGAATCGACGCGAAAGCGGGCTGAGCATCCGCGCATACCCAGCCACTTGGAATGTCGCCAACTTGCCCCATCATGAAAAATTGCGCACCCCAGGCCGACCCACCGCCGGAACCCTCCAACGACAGACCGCACCATCAGCTTGTGCAGTGGCTTGATGAAGCCGGTGCCCGAGCCAGGGGCATCGTCGATATCGCGCAGGCGCAGCATCGTGACGTGGACCACGCACGCGAAGCCTTCGACGAACTCGCGAGCCAGGCACGCGTACACCAGGAGCGTCTGGCGCAGATCCAGGAGGCCGCGCGCCAGGTCAACACGGTCCTGCAGAGCATTCGCGGCATCGCCGACAAGACCAATCTGCTGGCGCTGAACGCGGCGATCGAGGCCGCGCGGGCGGGAGGCGCGGGCGCCGGCTTCGCAGTGGTGGCCGACGAAGTCCGGCGCCTGGCCGGCAGCGCGGCACAGACCGTGCAGTCGGCGGGGCCGATCATGGACGGCATCCAAGCCTCGGTGGCGGGCGCCGCGCAGGCCTACGACCGCTTCTCGGGGATGGTGGAGGAGCGCGTCTCGCAGATGGGGGGCATCCTCGACGGCTTGTCGTCGATCCAGGAGCGGGTCGATGCGAACCGCGAACTCTTCGGCAGGATCGCTGCCGGCGTACGCGAGATGGCCGACCCGGCGGGGGGCACGCCGTGCGGCGGGCGCAGGGCATGAGTCGGCCGCCCCGTTCCTCGTCCCGGCTGCTCGACGTGGCGGCGCGCTGGCTGCGAGGCTCGCGGCGTGGCGACGAGCAGGCGCTGCTGAGCCTGCTCAACCTGGCCTGGTTCGTCGAGGCGCGCGATCCCTACACGGGCGGGCATCTCTGGCGCGTTTCGCGCTACGCGCAGGCGCTGGCCGAGCATGCCGGGCTGGGCGCTTCCGAGGTCGCGCGTATCGCGCTGGGCGGCTTCCTGCACGATCTGGGCAAGATCGGTGTGCCGGACTCCGTGCTGCGCAAGGCCGGGCCGCTCGACGATGCCGAGTGGCAGCTCATGCGCACCCATCCCCAGGTCGGCCTGCGGCTGTTGTCGGCGCATTCGCTGGCGCACTGGATCGCCGACGCGGTCGGCGCCCACCACGAGCGTTTCGACGGCAGGGGTTATCCGGGCGGGCTGGCCGGCACGGCGATCCCGGTGGCGGCGCGCGTGGTCGGAATCTGCGATGCCTTCGATGCGATGACCAGTGCCAGGCCCTATCGCCCGGCGATGCCGATCGAGGCAGCGCTGGACATCCTCGAAGGGCAGGCGGGCACGCAATTCGACGCCGATCTGGCCGCTCGCTTCGTGCGCCTCGGTCGGGACGGCCGGTGGTCACATATCGCCGGTCACAGCGACGACGGTATTCCGTTGTTGCACTGCCCGCACTGCGGGCCAACCCTGGTGCGTACGCGCGAGGCCCGGGAGGGGCAGGGCCTGTACTGCCGCAACTGCAGCAGTGCGTTCGTGCTGGTGAGATCGGGTGGTGGGCTGCAGGCGCAGCCCAGCGGGGCAACGGCCACGGCCGGGGATCTGATGGCCGACGCCGACCACGCCTTGCTGCGCAGGCTGCTGGAGGAGTTCGCCGCACTGCGCCTGTGGACACTGCCTGCCGCGGGCGGTGTCTGAGTCCCGGGAATGGCGGCCGGGCCGCGGCTACGCGTCCCCGTCATCCCGGTAAGCCCGCCATTGGCCCAGCGCGCTGCGCATGGTGAGGATCTGGCGCTCGAACCGCGGGCAGGCCTTGCACATCAGGAAGTGCACGCGAATGGCCATGCGCTCGGGCCAACGCAGGTTGCGATCCTCGCGGGCGAGCAACAAGGCGGAAATGTCGCGGCAGGAGCGCAGCGATGAGGGCTTCATGATGTATGGTCGGCGAACCAACGGATCTGCAGACATTGCCGCAAACGCATCCTCGCGCGCGACAGCATCTTCCATAGGTTGGTCGAAGTGATGCGCAATTCCTGACAGATGGCGTCGCTGTCGAGCTCCAGCCACTCGCGCATCAGGAACACGCGCCCGAGTTGCCCCGGCAGCGCTTCCATGCAAAGCTCCAGGACCTCGAAGAACTGCGTGCGCTGCAGGATGTCGGCCGGAGATCGG
>JAJZRT010000291.1:3609-5555 GCA_021802595.1 Pseudomonadota bacterium | reverse complement strand
TTATATGAACGGCTCGGATTTCTGGGACGGGGAGAATGCTGCAAGACGTTCAACGGCAAGTCGGTGTAGTTTCTGGTTATGGATCTTCAGAAAGATCATTGATCGATTGCTCGGGTAGTCAGGTGAGATGCTGCCTGATGCCTGCCGGTCGCCACAGGGAGCTTTGGGTCGAGCCCCGCCGGATGCAGGAGCTACGGAGCTGGTTGCCAACCCACCTCGCAATATCGCCTGCCGCCCGTGTCCAAGGGGTCCGTGCCGTACCGATGTGAAGAAGATTACCGGGTGATGCGGTAGTGAATACGCTTTCTGCCAATGAGGCATCGTGTCTCATGTGCTGCGCTTTATCGGCCAGAACACCGAATCGAGTACACTTTAGCCCTCGCGGCAGACGCCAGCTGGCCCCCTTCTCAACGAGATTTGTACACCATGCAGACGCAAAACCTGGGCATCCCTGTACCGGATTGGAGTCCGCCCGCGGCCCCCTCACACCAGATCCGCCATGGCCAGCGATGCCGACTCGAGCCCTTGGACCCGCACCGTCATGCTGCGGAACTGTTCGATGCCTATGCCCAGGACCCCAGTGGACAAGGCTGGACCTATCTGCCGTATGGTCCGTTCGCGGACGCCGCAGACTACGCGTCATGGATGGACGAGATCTGCCGCCGAAGCGACCCGCTGCTGTTTGCCATTGTCGACGCCGCAACCGGCCAAGCGATCGGCGTCGCCGGGTATCTGAGAATCACTCCGGCGGCGGGCACCATCGAGATCGGCCATCTGCATTTCTCGCCGCGGTTGCAGCGCACGGCGATGGCCACCGAGGCGGTGTTCCTGCTCATGTGCGAGGCTTTCGCCCTGGGCTATCGCCGCCTGGAGTGGAAGTGCGACGCGCTCAACCAACCATCGCAGCGCGCAGCGCAGCGCCTGGGTTTCCGCTACGAGGGGACCTTCCGCCAGGCCACCGTGGTCAAGGGGCGCAACCGCGACACGGCATGGTTCAGCATCGTCGACGGGGAGTGGCCGGCGCTGTGCGCTGCCATTAGGCGCTGGCTCGAACCCGGGAACTTCGATGCCGATGGACGGCAGCTCGCGCCGCTCAACGCGGCGCGCACAGCACCGCGCATCGCCCAGTTGCAGCTGCTTGCGCAGTACAACCGTTGGATGAACGTGAAGGTATACGCGGCGGCAGCGGCTCTTCCACCGGAAGAATTGCGGCGGGACCGCGGCGCATTCTTCGCGTCCATCCTCGGCACGCTGAACCACATCGTGGTTGGGGACACGCTGTGGCTGCAGCGCTTCGCCAGGCATCCTCGCGGCTACCCACACCTGGCACCAGTGCTGGGCCTGCCGGTGCCGCCGTCACTCGATGCGATCGTGTTCGATGATCTGCCGGACCTCACTGCACGCCGTGTCGCGCTGGATGAACTGATCCTGGCTTGGGTCCCCAATGTCCTCGATGAGGACCTCGACCGTGCGCTGCACTACACAAATTCAAAAGGGCAGTCCCAGTCGCGCAATTTTCACGGACTTCTGACCCACTTCTTCAATCACCAGACCCACCATCGGGGTCAGTTGACGACGCTGCTGACCCAGGCCGGCGTCGATGTCGGGGTGACCGATCTCGTGGTGACGGTTCCTGAGCAAGCCGATTGAAATGGCCAGTCGCAGGTGAGCGCGGTGTCCGAGGGTGGGTGACTGCCCACCGTCATTTGCCTCGGGCGCCCATGGGTCCGCTATTCACCTCATAACTGCCGGTCGGGTGGGTGCGAGCTAACCGACAGCAACGGGTCGGGAGCGGCCGGAGCTGACTGAAACCGCAAAGGTCCGCTTTGGCCGAGGACGTGCCACTGAGTAAACGTGCGGAAAGTCAGGCTGTCCCAGTCCCGGAAATAATCACGCCGCCTGTTCATGCTGGAAATACGGCCGCTCCTGGTTATCCAGGACTCCGT
>JAJZRT010000291.1:0-3599 GCA_021802595.1 Pseudomonadota bacterium | reverse complement strand
CCTTATGTGGAGCTCCACATAAGGCCGATTATGTAGATACCCCGATTATGTGGAGTGCTCAGCGCAGGCTTCCTGCGGGCACGGGTCTAGACGGTCTTTGCCGACATTGATGTGATGTTGAGGTCGACATAATTTTTGCGTTGTTCTGAAGTGGAGTTCCCACTCCAGGAGACGCTCATGAACCGACCCTCGTTATCTCGGATCGCAAAACCTGCGCATCCGTCTGAAGAAACCCCGGACCACATCGCCGACGAACTGCGTCGGTACGACGAACATCTGCGTGACGTACGCGGCCTTGCTGTGGGAACGCGCCGTGGCCGCTGCCGTGTTGTCGCGTACCTGCTACGACAGGAGTTCACCGGGCGCGCCATCGACATGGGGAAACTGCGTCCAGACGATGTACGCCGATTCCTCGCTCGGCAGCTGGACGCGCACCAGTCGCATTCCCACGCCTCTCAATTGGCATCGGCGTTACGGAGCTACCTTGGCTACCGGACGATATGTGGCGAATCGATCGGCAAGCTGACCGCCGTCATCTCGACACCGGTGCAATGGAAACTGGCGACACTGCCGCGCGCGCTCAAGCCGGAAGAGGTTGAACGTCTGCTGGGTGCATTTACCACAGTGCGCTGGCCCAAGCGCGGTTACGCCATCGTCCGCTGCGCACTGGACATGGGACTGCGCGCTGGCGAGATCGCTCACCTTGCGATCGGCGATATCGACTGGCGTGACGGTACGGTTATGCTCAAAGGCACGAAGTCGCTGCGGCAGGACATCCTACCGCTACCGATGGAAACCGGGCAGGCGCTGGCGGATTACCTTCAGCACGAGCGACCGGCGACGACACACCCGGCCATCTTCGTTCGACGCTGCGGTTCACACGATCTTCCGATCACATCGGATGCAGTTCAGAAGGTGATCCGCCGTGCCTGCCGACGAATCGGCCTGTCGCATGCCGGGGCGCACGCACTGCGCCACACGCTGGCGTGTCGCCTGGTCGAGAACGGTGGCTCGCTCAAGGAGGTCGCCGATGTCTTGCGCCATCGTTCGCTCGAAACCACCCGGATCTACGCCAAGCTCGACACGCCGAAACTGGCTTGTGTCGCACTGCCTTGGCCGGGGAGACGATCATGAGCCGGCACCCAAGCCTTCAAGTCCGAGTCGACGACTATCTGGCCGAGCGCCGTCGCCAAGGTTTCCATCTGCGCTCGCGCGACACCTTCCTGACTGGCTTTGTTCGCTTCGTCATGGCTCGACGACACCGGGGTCCGCTGACGGTGGATCTCATGGCCGACTGGGTGCGCCAGGGCAAGGATGGCAACGGGGATGCGGGCACCTGGGCACGCCGCCTGGGAAGGCTGCGGCACTTCGTCTGCTATCTCAAGCAGTTCGAGCCGGACACCGAGGTTCCTGAGCCCTCGCTCTTCGGTCCGGAACCGAGCCGCGTCGCCCCCCATATCTACCGTGAGGAGGAGATCGTCGAATTGCTCACGGCGGCGCGCACGCTCGGCCCCTCCGGCAGCCTTCGTCCGTTCACCTTCGAAACCCTGTTCGGCCTCATGGCCTCAACTGGGCTTCGCGTCTCCGAGGCGATTCACCTGCGCGATACGGACGTCGATCTCAGGCGTGGAGTACTGACGATACGACAGACCAAGTTCGCCAAGTCCCGACAGTTGCCGGTCCATCCGAGTACGGTCAGGGCGCTGGCTCGCTATCGCAGGCGGCGCGCGCGGCATGTTCCAACGACGCCTGGTATGCCGTTCCTCATCGGCAGCCGAGGCCAGCGACTGGGACAGCCGCTTGGCGAGCGACAGGCACACCGCGTCTTCAACAGGCTGCGCGATGGCCTTGGTTGGGTCAATCGTGGCGCACACGATGCACCGCGCCTGCACGACCTGCGCCACACCTTCGCCGTCCGGCGGCTGACGCGCTGGTACGCCGATGGCACCGATGTCGACCAGATGTTGCTGGCACTGTCGACCTACCTGGGCCATGCCGAGATCTTCTACACGTACTGGTATCTCACGGCTGTGCCCGAACTGATGGAAATCGTCGGCGGCAAGTTCGAGCGTTTCGCCGATCTCACGGGAGAAGATGATGCGTAGACAACCCAAACTGCCACCCTCATTTGCAGCGCTCGTACAAGCCTACTTTGCCGAGTACTTGACGCAGCAACGCGCGTTGAGCCCACAAACCATCGCCGCCTACCGGGATGCCTTCATGCTCTTCCTGGGCTTTGCCGAGTCGCATCTGGGACGGTCTCCGGCGACGATCACGCTAGCCGACATCACGCCGGATCTGATTATGGCCTTCCTCGATAATCTGGAGCGTGCGCGGCACAACAGCGTGCGCAGCCGCAATGCGCGACTGGCGGCGCTGCGATCCTTCCTGAAGTTCGCCGCACATCGGGATGTGTCGTCGCTGCAGGTGGTCGAGCGTGCCCTCGGTGTTCCGTCGAAACGCTTCGAGCGCCCGATGCTTGGCTATCTGACCCGGGAAGAGATGCTGGCGGTGACCGGCACGCCGGGCGGGACGTGGATCAACCAAAGGGATCATGTGTTGTTGCTGCTGCTCTACAACACTGGCGCGCGCGTCTCCGAGATCATCGGGGTCAAGGTCGGAGAGGTGGTGTTCGACGAAGGAGCCGCCTGCGTCCATCTGCACGGCAAAGGCCGCAAGCAGCGCAGCGTGCCGCTGTGGCGTTCAACCGTCAGGGCGGTCCGGGCTTGGCTAAAACGGAATCCGCAACTCGACCCGGATTCCCCGTTGTTGCCCAATCGCGATGGCCGATCGATGTCGAGATGGAACGTGACGCAGCGTCTGGCTCTGGCAGTGCAGACCGCTGTGGAATCTCATCCCGACTTGGCAACACGCCAAATCTCACCGCATACGATTCGACACACGACGGCAATGCACCTGCTGCAGGCCGGCGTCGACATCAGTGTGATCGCGCTTTGGCTCGGCCATGAAAGTCCGGCAACCACTCACCAATACGTCGAGGCCGACCTGGCAATGAAGGAACGGGCGCTGGCTAGGCTTCATGAGCCCGACGCCAAACTCCAGCGCTATCGGGCGCCTGACTCGCTGATCAGCTTTCTGAAGGCGCTGTAATTATGTGGAGCAAGAAATCCGTGTCAACCGCTCCATCCCGGCGGTTGGTTCACGATTGGCGCAACGGCTCCACATAATCGGGGTATCTACATAATCGGCCTTATGTGGAGCTCCACATAAGGCCGAGGACGTGCCACTGAGTAAACGTGCGGAAAGTCAGGCTGTCCCAGTCCCGGAAATAATCACGCCGCCTGTTCATGCTGGAAATACGGCCGCTCCTGGTTATCCAGGACTCCGTAGAGCCGAGCACCGGCCGCAGATCTAGATGCTCCGCGAGCATCGTCCAGAGTTCCTGTTGCGCGGTCACCAGCCTTCTTGCGATGCATGGTCCAGCTGGCCGAAGTCGAGGCGCATGCGCCCTGCGGCGTCAGGCGCAAGACAAGCCGCGCCCCGACCCATTCATTCGGAAACGCCTGTGCCTGCCCCCGAAATCTGGACCGTGGGGAAATAGTTCTGCGGCTTCATCCCGACGGTCGCGCCGCCGTGGA
>JAJZRT010000290.1 GCA_021802595.1 Pseudomonadota bacterium | reverse complement strand
ATGGCTGGGCACGCAGGCCAGTCGCGCTGGGGCAACCTGTCCGGCCTCAATCATTACAGCATCGGCATCGAACTCGACAATGCAGGCCTCCTGATCCGCAGCGGCGGCAAATGGGTGTCGCCGCTCACCCGCCGCAGCTATCCCGATAGCCAAGTCACCGTCGCCCTCCACAAGAACGACCCGCCGGGTGCCCAGCCATCCGGCTGGCATGCCTATAGCCCCGAGCAGATCGAAGCCACGCTGGAATGCGGCATGGCCCTGTTCAAGGACTACGCCCTCGCCGATGTGCTGGGGCACGACGACATCGCGCCTGGCCGCAAACGCGATCCCGGCCCGGATTTTCCGATGGATTCGGTGCGCGCCCGCTTGCTGGGGCGGGGTGACGACCATCCCGAGCGCTACCGCACCACGGCCCGGCTGTTCGTGCGGAGCGGGGCCGGCCCCGATTTTTCCGCCCTGCCCGGCACGCCGCTGCCCACCGGCACCGAGGTCGAGGTACTGGCCAAGCGCGGCCTGTGGTGGCAGGTCGACGTGGCGGACGAGGTCAACGGCGTGATGGACATCGTCGGCTGGTGCCACAGCAAATACCTCGCGCCCGTCAGCGCCTAGCCCCCGGCTTGCCTTCCCCGTCCACACAGGAGAACGCCATGGCGAAAACCCGCAAACCCAAAAAGCCCGCAGCGGAGAAAGCCGATACGGCAGCCATCCGCTACTGTTCGCAGCCGATCCAGAATCCCCGGCAATTCGATCCTGCCGTCGATGCGATGCGCGCCCGCGCCATCATCGCGAGCGGCAAGAAATGGGTGAATGGCACGCAGCTGACCTATTACTGCTTCAAGTCCGGCGATGCCGTTCCGGCCGCCTGGCACGGCAAGGCCGCCGACATCAAGGAAGTCGGCCGCGCGTTCCAGACCTGGTTCAAGCTGGGCATCGGCATCAGCTTCAAGGAAGTGAGCCGGCCCGAGGATGCCACCGTCCGCATCGGCTTCGACCCGCAGGACGGCTCGTGGTCCTACGTGGGGCGCGACGTTCTCAATACGCGCGACCCGCACGAGCGCACCATGAACTACGGCTGGGCGCTGACCACGCCCTACGGGCACGACACCGCCCTGCATGAGATCGGCCACACGCTGGGCCTGGAACACGAGCACCAGAACCCCTACGCCGGCATCACCTGGGACACCGCCGCTGTGAAAGCCTACTTCAAGGGGCCGCCCAACAACTGGGACCTGCAGCAGATCGAATGGAACATCCTGCGCAAGATCCCGGTGGCGGAAGTGAAGGGCACCCACTGGGATCCCGATTCGGTCATGGAATACCAGTTCGAACCCGGGCTGATCATCGAGCCGGCGCGCTATCACAACGGCCTGACGCCCAGGGGTGGCCTCTCCCCGGCGGACAAGACCTGGATCGTCCAGTCCTATCCCGGCACCCAACCCAAGGAGACCCCCCCCTCGCTGGAAGTGGGCCTGTCGCAGAAGCTGGCCATCAAGGCAGGCCAAACCCGCGTGTTCAACTTCACCCCCAAACGCACCCGCACCTACCGCATCGGCACCTTCGGCACCTCCGACACCGTCATGGTGCTGTTCGAGGTCACCCCCACGGGCAACGTGCAGATTGCCGGCAGCGACGACAGCGGCACCGACCTGAACGCCCGCATCGACATGCGCCTGGTCAATGGGCGGCGCTACCAGATCGGCATCCGCCTGTATTACGCGGAATCCGCTGCCGAAACCTCGGTCATGGTCTGGTAAGCGCCCATGGCCGACACGCCGACCTCGCTCGACTGGGAACGCGTCCTGGCGCAGGAGCGCGCCGCCATCCGCGAACCCGACGGCCGCCACGATGGCCCCGGCCGGCCGCTGACCGGGCTGGCCTTCTCCGGCGGCGGCATCCGCAGCGCGACCTTCAACCTGGGCGTCACCCAGGCCCTCGCCGAACTCAAGCTGCTGCGGCAATTCGATTACCTGTCGTGCGTGTCGGGCGGCGGCTATATCGGCGGCTGGCTGTCGGCCTTCATCCATCGCAAGTGCGACGGCCGGGTCGAGACGGCCGAAAAATGCCTGCAGACCGGCGGCACGGAAAATTCCGCGATCCGTTTCCTGCGCGGCTACAGCAATTACCTCACGCCCCAGGCCAGCTTTTTTTCAGCCGACACGCTGACCGCGGTGGCCACCTATCTGCGCAACCTTTACCTCAACCTCGTCCTGCTGTTGCTGACGCTGGGCGGGGTATTGCTGCTGCCGCGCCTGCTGGTGTGGCTCGTCCGCTGGCTGGTCGGCTGGGAAGGGGCCCACGCGGAGGGGGGCGCCCGCCTCCTGCCGCTGTTCGGTGGCGGCATCCTCTGCATCTTCATCGCCATGATTTTCATCGGGCTCAATCTGGGCAGCCGCGGCGCCTTCAAAAGCCGCCCCTTCTACACCCGCCAGAGCGGCGTGCTGATCCTGGTGGTACTGCCCGGGCTGCTGTCGGCCTGGCTGATCGCCTATGGGTTTTATGTCGGTGCGCCCACCCTGGAGAAGCTGTCGCCGCTCGCCTGGGCCATGTGGGGCATGCTGGTTTACGTTCCCCCCTGGCTGGCGGGCTGGATACTGGGACATTTCCTGGGGCGGCACAACCCGGGACAGGCGCGTTTCACCCTGGTCCAGCTTGCCCAGATGGCCATCTATGCCCTGCTGGCAGGCGCGCTGGGCGGACTGCTGCTGGCGCTGCTGGCCGAAGTGGCGCACGTCATTCCGCGCGGCGAAAACCGCTACAGCGGCTCGTGGATAGCCTCGGCACTGGCCACCCCCCTGCTGCTGAAATTCTATTCGCTCACCGTGGTGGGCCATATCGGCCTGATGGGCCGTTACTTTTCGCACGACTCGCGCGAATGGTGGTCACGCCTCGGCGGCTGGGTGCTGCTGGTGTCGCTGGTATGGGCCGCCGTATTCTGCATCGTCTTCATTGCCCCGGCTTTCTTCCGCTGGGCTCCATAGGCTTTCGTCGCCGCCGGCGGCATGACCTGGCTGCTGTCCACCGCATCGGGCGTGCTGCTGGGGCGCGGCGCGAAGACCGCCGGGATGGTCCGCCAGACCTGGCGCGACCTTACCGCCCAGGTGATGCCCTATATCTTCATCATCGGTTTGCTGGGCCTGCTCTCGCTGGGCCTGCACCGGCTGCTGATGCTGCCGGCGTTCTGCAACGGGTGCGACGTGCCTGCCGGCGCCCCCACCGGTTTCCTGCCTCTGCTCTTCCAGGAAGCGGCCAACTTCCAGGGCGTCGACATTGCCTGGGTCGCGCTGCTGTGCGCCGGCAGCCTGGCTGCCGCTGCCGTCCTGGCCTGGCGCTTCGATGTCAACCTGTTCTCGATTTACCACTTCTACCGTCAGCGCCTGGTGCGCTGCTACCTGGGCGCCTCGCGCTGCAAGCTGCGCTCCCCGCATCCTTTCACCGGCTTCGATCCACGCGACGACATCAAGCTGGCCGAACTCGCCGTCGGCGTTGATGGCCAGCCACAGTGCCAGCGCCCCTATGCCATTCACAACACCGCGATGAACCTGGTCGCCGGCAGGCAGCTTGCGTGGCAGGAACGTCGCGCCGCTGCGTTTGCCTTCACGCCACTGGCATCCGGCTACAGCTTCACCCTGCCAGACGAGAAAGGCCAGCTGATCAGTCATTACCGTCCCACCGCCGACTACATGGGTGGCGTGTGGATGGGATCGTCGATGGCGATTTCGGGCGCTGCCGCCTCGCCCAACATGGGCTATCACAGCTCGCCCGCCCTTACCTTCCTGATGACCGTGTTCAACGTCCGCCTCGGCCACTGGAGTCCCAACCCGGCGGATGAAAAAGCCTGGACCCAACACGGCCCAAGCTTTGGCGGCACCTATCTGCTGAAGGAGTTGTTCGGCCTCACCCGGTACACCTCGCCCTATGTGTACCTGTCCGATGGCGGCCACTTCGAAAACCTCGGCATCTACGAACTGGTGCGGCGGCGCTGCGCCTGCATCGTCGCCATCGACGCCGGCCAGGACAGCGACAGCCAGTTCGACGACCTGGGCAATGCCATCCGCAAGTGCTACGCCGACTTCGGCGTGGTCATCGACATTCACGCCGAAGACCTGGCCAGCGGCTATTCCGCGGTCGGCCGCATCAGCTACCCCGACGCGCCGCCGGCCACGCTGGTCTACATCAAGCCACGCCTGACCGGCACCGAGCCGGCCGACCTGCTCAACTACAAATGCACCCATCCGGGCTTTCCGCACGAATCGACCGCCGACCAGTGGTTCGACGAATCGCAGTTCGAAAGCTACCGCAAGCTCGGCCACTGGATCGCGCGCGCCGTCCTGGAAGCGCCGCTGCTGGAAGCCCGGCAACGCCAGGCCATGGCAGGCGACACCGCACCGGAGCTGCCTTGGATCTGCGAAATCATCCATGAGCAGCGCTGCTCGACGGCCTGAATGACGGACGCATCGACGAAGTTCAAGGGCAACGCCGTTGTCCGGAATGAGGAGAACACACCATGAAACCATCGATCTGGGCAGGCTTCATCGGGATCTCCGCCATCGCCGTGCTGGCATGGTCTGCGCACCAGCCCGGCGATGCGCGTGCCACCCTGCCGCCGGCCGCTGCCGTCGAGCGGCTGGCGGCGCCCGCCGCAACCGGCACGGCCTACAGCGACGCCGGCTTCCACGAAGGCGAAGCGGGCCTGTCGCCGGGGGCACGTGCCGGGCGCGAGATCTGGTTCAAGGCCACTGCGGGCAATGCGCGCTTCCATACCTACACCTTCCAGCAGCGCATCACCGCACTGCCCGACTGGTATGGCGTGCTGCGCGGCGACCGGCGCGACCTGCGCTTCAAATCCTGGGGGCTGATCAACGACCCCGGCTGCTGCACGCCCGGATCGGCCGGCTGTCCGGCCAGAAGCTATGAGGAAACCTACGGTTTCGACTGGTGCCCGGGCGATGAAACCCTGCTGAAATTCGTCGGCAAGCCCGGCTACCGCGATCCGGCGTGCGACTTCAAGGATGCCGCACCGCCGGCGGGCGATCCGCCGGGCCACCGCAACGGCCGCGAGGACAGCTGCAACCTGGCCTTCGGCACTTCGACCGGCGCGCTCGGCTTCCGCAAGTTTCCCAACCCGCGCTTCGATCCCGTGGCGTGGAAAAAGCTCAATGGCCGCCTCGGCACCTGGGAAGGCTACGATCGCCAGCTGTCCGGCGACCCCAGCCGCAGCGACTTCAAGGTGCGTCGGCTCGCCGACGCCTCGATCGAGCCGCCTTTCCTGATCGGCACCGCGTGCGCCTCGTGCCACGTCGCCTTCAACCCCGCCAGGCCACCCGCCGACCCCGCCCATCCGAAATGGGAAAACCTCTCCGGGCTGGTCGGCAACCAGTACCTCCGCATCTCCGAAGTCCTGGTTTCCGGCATGCCGAAAAACGATCTGCTGTGGCAGGTGTTTGCCCACGCCCGCCCCGGCACCTCCGATACCTCGGCGATCCCCAACGACCAGGTCAACAACGCGGGCACCATCAACGCGCTGATCAACATCGCCGAGCGCCCCACCTTCGCCGG
>JAJZRT010000289.1 GCA_021802595.1 Pseudomonadota bacterium | reverse complement strand
CCGACTCCGGATACAGATGGGGCCGCAGTTGCGGCAGCAGGGTTTTCAGCATCTGCGCGGTGAGCGAACTGGTGAAGCCGTACTGGCCGGCCTGTTCGCCTTCCACCACGGCGGTCAGGGTGCCGAAGTAGCGGTCGCCCAGGTAGAACACGAAGGTGGCGGAGCGGCTGACCACGCGCGAACTGATCAGCTGGCCGCCCTTGCCGTAGGTCTCGAAGCGGTGGTCGCCGGTGCCGGTCTTGCCGCCCATGGTGATGGGCTGGCCGGACGGATCCTTGAGCGCGCCGGCCAGCCGTCCGGCGGTGCCGCCTTCCACCACCCGTGCCAGCGCGCGCCGCACGGTCTGCGCCACCTCGACAGGCAGCAGGCGCTCGCCCTTGGCCGG
This sequence comes from Pseudomonadota bacterium, assembly GCA_021802595.1. Next base: position 5,181 of record JAJZRT010000289.1, on the reverse strand, counting down.
TTTCAGCGACAAGCGGGTGTCGTAGGGGGTATTGGCGGCGAAGTGCATGCCGGTGAGGCTTGCCGTCGGCGCGCGCACGCCGTCGTTGACCAGGATCCCCATCAGCTCGGCCAGCGCGGCAGGGCGATCGCCCGAGGCGCCGATGGCGGTGGCATACGAGGGCGTGATGTTGTCGAACGGGTAGCCCAGCCGTTTCCAGTCGCGCAGCAGACCGTCGAAGGCCTCGGCTTCGAGCAGCGACTGGATGCGGATGTCCTGCGCATTCTTGCGGCTGGTCTTGAACAGCCAGTTGTAGACCTCGCGACGGGCATTGGCGCCCTGGTCGTAGAGGGCGGACAGCGTGGTGTTGGGCGCGGCGCGCAGGGTTTTCACCACCCACAGTTCCAGCGGGTGGATCTGTGCCACGTAGCCGCGGTCGGCCAGGTTGTAGGCATCGGGCGCATGGGTCTTGTAGAGCGATTCGAGGATCTTCGGGCTGAGGCCGGCACTGGCGGGTACGTTGGCGTGCAGGGCGGCGACATAGGCCTCGAAACCCGCCTGCGGTTCCAGATAGCGATATACCGAGGTGAAACGGCGCGGGTTCGCGCGGACCCGCGCATAGAGATCGTCCGCCATTTGCGCGGGCGTCTGGTTCTGGTGGTTCTGGTAGAAGCGGTGGATGAACAGGCGGCCTTCCTGGTCGACGAAGCGCATCAGGTAGGTCTGGCGCAGCGGGTTGCTGGCATCCTCCAGGATGCGTGCCGCCGCCCCCGGCGTGGCGCTGGCGTAGTGGCGCACGATGTCGCGCATGATGCGGATGTAGACGAGGTTGACCGAGTTTTTCGTGGCCTCCCACACGTCCATCACGCGGGTGTTGTCCTTGGCGTCGAAGTTGACGAAATCGTGCAGGCCGCCGCCGGTGAAGAACATCTCCCGTGCCGCGGAGTACTGGCGGCCCATGGCGGCGTCGAGCAGCGCATCGCGCTTGATGCCGGGCTGGCTCAGCAGGGTGGCGGCCACCCACTGCGACAGCACGTCGCGTTGCGGCTGGGCCTTCTGCCTGAGCACCTTGGCGTCGAGCGTGCGGTAGTCGTCGTACAGGTTCGAGATGATCTGCAGATAGGTAACCAGCGTGCGCAGCTTGGCGGTGGAGCCGAGGTCCAGTCGCGCCTGGCTGTTGATGTCGAACGGCTGGTTGAGGTTGTCGGCCTGGACGCGCAGGACATTGCCGAGCGGTGTTTTTTCGTACAGGGTGAAGCTGTAGATCACCTTGTCGAACGCGTTGTCCGGCTTCAGCAGCCGGAATCCGATCAGGCCGGACGCTGCGGCGGCTTCCGGGTGCGCGAGGCTCTGTAGATAGCCGCTGACGATTTTCTGCGCCGGCTGGTTGATGGTGGTGTTGACCTGCAGATCCAGGCGGTCAAGGTCGTACAGGCGCGACTCGCCCAGCAGCTGGGCGATGCGGATGCGCTGCGCGTTGGTGGCTTTCTGGTCGACGTAACGCGGCGCCGGCGGATCGATACGCTGGTGTGTGCTGCGCAGCTTGACCTGTTTGGCCTGGTCGGCGAGTTCGCGCGTGATCACGTGCGCATTCGCCAGCAAATCGAGATGGTCGTCGGTCAGGGCATCGAGCGCCTTGCGGTTGGCGGCCAGGTAGTATGACGGGCGGCGTTCGGCGATGATCAGCGACAGCACGTGTTTCAGCGCGCTTGCGTAGGCGGTTTCACCGGCGCGCGGGCCTTTGTCCAGGGTCTTGTTGATCTCGTCGAAATCCAGCCCGTACCAGGCCCACAGCCCGTCGGCGATGCCGTTGACCTCGCCGAAGCGCGGCGCAGCGGCCAGCGGCACGGTGTTCAGATATGCCATCACCGTTTTCTTGCGCATCGGCAGCGTATTGGGGCCGTCGAGGTAGGCGCGCAGGCTGGCGGTCGCCATCTGCCGCAGCTTCTCGCTCATGCTGCTGGTCAGGCCCTCGGGGGAATGGCGGTATTTCTCGATCTGCGTCGGCAGGGTGCTGCCGCCGGGCACGTTGCGGTGGGTATCGATGAGGCTGACGCCTTTTTCCATCAGCGCCTCGGCGAGACGGTCCCATTCCACGGCCGGATTGCGGGTGGGGTACTGCTCGGTCAGCAGTTCGCGGTTTTCGATGTAGAGCAGGGCGTTGACCAGGACTTTCGGGATCTCGTCGAAGTGGCGGTATACCCGGGTCGGGTGAAGCGACCGGTACAAGGATTTGCCGTCACTGTCGAGCAGGCTGAGGCCCGCCTGGTCCTTTTCGTGATACGGCAGGAAAAGGCCAAGCTCGCTCGCCCGCGCCATCGGGATGCTGATCCTGGCCTGCCGGTCGATCTGCCAACCCGCCTTGTCGAGCCGGGCCAGGAAATGCGGCAGCGTGCTGTAGCCAAGCCGTACGTCGTAGGGCCCCTGGCCGGGATAGCGGATGCGGTCGGACGGTCCCGGACGGACCTGCCAGGTCATTTTCTGCGCGGCCCTGGCGAGGTATTTCGCCTCCAGCGCCGACGACAGCAGTTCGTAGGCGACGAGGCCGATCAGGCCGATGAGCAGGATCAGGATGCCGAGGCCGATCAGGATGCGACGCGGGACTTTATGCATGGTTTCGGATCCAGTCGCGCGCAGTCAGAAAATCGGCATACAGCGAGGCCTCGGGCGTACCCGTTTCGGGATGCCAGTCGTAGCGCCATTTCACGATGGGCGGCAGCGACATCAGGATGGACTCGGTGCGCCCGCCCGACTGCAGGCCGAACAGGGTGCCGCGGTCGTAGACCAGGTTGAATTCGACATAGCGTCCGCGCCGGTAGGCCTGGAAATCGCGTTCGCGCTCGCCGTACTCGATCTCCTTGCGACGTTCGAGGATGGGCAGGTAGGCGGCGAGGAAGGCATCGCCCACGCTTTTTGTCATGGCGAAGGCGTGGTCGAAGCCGCCTTCGGAGAAATCGTCGAAGAACACCCCGCCGATGCCGCGCGGCTCGTTGCGATGCTTGAGGAAGAAGTAGCGGTCGCACCAGTCCTTGAAGCGTGGATGCAGGTCGGGGCCGAACGGGTCGAGCGCCTGCTTGCAGGTGGCGTGGAAGTGCCGTGCGTCGTCCTCGAAGCCGTAGTAGGGCGTGAGATCCATGCCGCCGCCGAACCACCATACCGGCGTTTCGCCGTCCTTCAGCGCGACGAAGCAGCGCACGTTCATGTGCACCGTCGGCGCGTAGGGGTTGCGCGGGTGCAGCACCAGCGAGACGCCCATCGCCTCCCAGCGGCGGCCGGCGAGTTCGGGCCGGTGCGCGCTGGCCGATGGCGGCAACTGGCTGCCGGTCACGTGCGAGAAGTTCACTCCGCCGCGTTCGAAAACCCGGCCTTCCTCGATCAGCCGCGAAATGCCGCCGCCGCCTTCGGGGCGTTCCCAGGCATCGGTGCGGAAGGGCAGGCCGTCGGCCGCTTCGAGCGCGGCGACGATGCGCGCCTGCAGGTCGAGCAGCCAGGTTTTGACTGCGCGGGTATCAAACGTGACGGTGGCGGTGGCAGGGACGGAGGCAGGCATCAGGGTCGAAGTATCGTTCCGGTTGCAAGATCGATCAGGGTCGAGGGGCGGCGGCGCTGGCCGATGCGGCCGTCGATCACGCGTACCTGCATGCCGAATATTCTGCGACATTCCGCCGCGGTTTTGGCGGGTTTTTTACCGCTTTTGTTGGCGCTGGTGGAAACCAGCGCCATGCGGAGCGCACGGCACAGGTGCGCAGCGCCGTGATGGGCGGTGACGCGCACCGCGATCGTGGGCCGGCCGCCGGTCAGTTCGGGCAGGCAGCTTGCGGATGCGGGAACAACCCAGGTGACGGGGCCGGGCCAGCTGCGCGCAAGCCGTGCCCGGTCTGTTGTGCTCAAGGGGCGGACAAACGGCTGGAGCCGCCGGAAATGGTCGGCGATCAGCAGCATGCCCTTGGCGGCGCTGCGGCCCTTCAGGCGGATGAGCCGCTTCAGCGCGCGCGCGTTGCGCGGATCGCAGCCGAGCCCGTAGCAGGATTCGGTCGGATAGGCGATCAGGCCGCCACGCCGCAGATGCGCGCGCAGCGAGTCTGTTTCACCGCTCACGGTTACCGCCTCACTTTTTACGGTCAAGCGCGCGCCAGCCGATGTCGCGGCGGTATTGCATGCCGTCGAAGTGGATGCCGGCGATCGCTTCGTAGGCGCGCTTCTGCGCCATGCGCACGCTGTCGCCGAGAGCGGTCACCGCCAGCACGCGGCCGCCACTCACCACGGTGCGGCCGTCCTGCGTGGCCGTTCCGGCATGGAAGATGTGCAGGTCTTCGGCCGCGGCGGGCAGCGCGCCGATGACGGCGCCTTTCTGCGGTGCGTCCGGGTAGCCGGCGGCGGCGAGCACCACGCCCAGCGCGGTGCGGCGGTCCCATTCGGCTTCGACCTGATCGAGCCTGCCGTTGACGGCGGCTTCCAGCAGGGCGACCAGATCGGATTTCAGCCGCATCATGATCGGCTGGGTTTCGGGGTCACCCATGCGGCAGTTGAATTCGAGCACCCGGGGTGCGCCATCCGCCCCGACCATGATGCCGGCGTACAGAAAGCCGGTGTAGCGAATGCCGTCGGCGGCCATGCCCTCGACGGTGGGGTGGATCACCTCGCGCATGATGCGTGCGTGCAGTTCGGGGGTGACCACCGGCGCCGGCGAGTAGGCGCCCATGCCGCCGGTGTTGGGCCCCTGGTCGTTGTCCAGCAGGCGTTTGTGGTCCTGGCTGGAGGCGAGCGCCAGCACGTGCTTGCCGTCGACCATGACGATGAAGCTGGCTTCCTCGCCCAGCAGGCATTCCTCGATCACCACGCGGTGGCCGGCCTCGCCCAGCGTGTTGCCGGCGAGCATGGCGTCGACCGCGGCGTGCGCTTCCTCTGCGGTCGTGGCGACGACCACGCCCTTGCCGGCCGCCAGGCCGTCTGCCTTGACCACGATGGGGGCGCCGTGCTGGTCGATGTAGGCATGCGCGGCGGCAGCGTCGGTGAAGGTGCCGAAGGCGGCGGTGGGGATGCCATGGCGCGCCATGAACTGCTTGGCGAAATCCTTCGAGCTTTCAAGCTGGGCGGCGGCCTGCGTGGGGCCGAAGATCTTCAGTCCGGCGGCGCGGAAGGCGTCGACCACGCCGGCCGCCAGCGGCGCCTCGGGGCCGACCACGGTGAAGGCGATGTCCG
>JAJZRT010000288.1 GCA_021802595.1 Pseudomonadota bacterium | reverse complement strand
TGATAAATCAAGTGTGCGACCCAAGCTAACCTGACAGGTCATGGGTTATGGATAACCCTCATCCAGCCAGGGTCGCCCGCATCGCCTCCACGATGTGCCAAAGAACCGCCTGTGAACGCCCAGGCGCACACGATGACTCTCGACTCAGGAGGATTTGACGCGGTGGACAAGCTCATAATCCTGCTTCCGGCCGCACCCTTGCTCTCGGCCTTGTTGATCACGCTGCGCGCCGACCAGCCGCGGCGCCGCGTTGCGCGGCTGAGCGTCGGCTTCAGCGTGCTCACCTTCCTGCTCGCCGCGGCCGCGCTCGCACTCTATCTGGCCGAAGGCCAGCCGCAATGGGCCTCGTTCGGGCCAGGCTGGGGCAGCCTGTATCTCGATCCCCTGACCGGCGTGATGTCGCTGATGGTTACAGGCATCAGCCTGGTCGTGCACGTGTACTCGGTGCGCTACATGGCCGAGGAACCCGGCTACGCGCGCTTCTACATCCTGCTCGACCTGATGGCCGCGGCCATCCTGCTGATGGTGTCGGCGGGCGATCTCGTGACCCTGCTGGTGGCGTGGCACCTGATCGGCGTGCTGCTCTACTTCCTCCTCGGCCACGACGCATCGCGTCCCGCTGCCCAACGCTACGCGTTCTGGACCTTCCTGACCTATCGCCTGGGCGATCTGCCGCTGGTGCTGGCCGCGGTCCTGCTGTACGAAACCTACGACACGGTGGCGCTACCGGCGCTGTTCGAGCGCATCGCCGCCGCGCCGGACGCGCACACGGTGGCGGGATTCCCGGTGCTCGGCGTCGTCGCGCTGCTGGTCGCCCTGGCGGCGTTCGCCCGCTCGGCGCAGTTCCCGCTCCACACCTGGCTGCCCTACACCATGGAAGGCCCGACCCCGGTGTCGGCGCTGATGCACGCCGGCGTCGTCAACGCGGGCGGCTTCATCATCAACCGCTTCGCGCCGGTGTTCGTGCACGCCGGCGGCGTGCTGCACCTGGTGTTCGCGGTCGGCCTGGTCACGGCCATCCTCGGCTCGATCCTGATGCTCACCCAGAACGACATCAAGAAAGCGCTCGGTTACTCGACCATGGGCCAGATGGGCTTCATGTTCGTCGAGGTCGGCGTCGGCGCGTTCTCGCTCGCGATCTACCACCTGATCGCCCACGGCCTGTTCAAGGGCACGCTGTTCCTCGGCGCCGGCGGCGTGATCGGCAACGCGCGCAAGCACGACGGCGTGCCCCACGACGACGTCTACACCTTCGTCGTCGAGCGCAAGCCCCTGGCACCGCGCCTACCCTGGGTCCTGGCTGCCGTCATCACGGTCGTGGTGCCCTTCCTCGTGCTCGGCGCGTCGCGCTGGCTGATGGGCGGCGACTCGGTCGGGGAGCAGGGCGGGATCATCCTGCTGTTCTTCGGCTGGGTGACCGGCGCCCAACTCCTGTTTGCCACCTATCGCCTCCGCGTGGACAGCCCCTGGCAGCTGATGGCGATGATCATCCTCTCGCTGATCATCGTGGTGGCCGGCTATACGCTGATCGAGCATGGCTTCGACCTCTTCCTCTATCCGGACCGGGCGCTGAGCGAGCGCATCTATGCGGCGGCCAGCCTCCCGCTGGCGACCTTCGAAGTGCTGGTGGCGATCCTCACCGCCGCCATCGTGGTCGGCTGGCTCGCCACCTACTACGCCGCCGCCAACGGCCGCGCGCACCGCGGCGAGGCATCGCCGCTGCGGCTTGCCTTCTATTCGCTGATCTCGCGCGAGTTCTACGTGGCCGACGTGTACGCCTGGCTGGCCCAGGCGACGCTCGGCCTGTCGCGCCGTCTCAACGTGTGGTCAAGGTGGGTGTGACATGACGCTGCTGTTGATCACTTCACTGTTCCTGCCGCTGTTTCCGCTGAGCGTCGTGCTCAACGGCGCCCTGACGAGGGTGCGCCACCCCGCCGCGCGCGCCGCGTTGCTGCTCGTATGGCCCCAGCTGGGCACCGGACTGCTGTCGATTGCCCCGCACGCCGTCCCCGCCTATTTCGTGCCCTGGGCGCTGCTGACGTCCGGTCTTTATGCGCTGCGGCTGCTGACCGTACGCGACATGGGGCGGTGGGCCGGCTTCCTCGCCACGTCCGGCCTCGCGCTCACCTGGGCGCTGGCCGCCGATGGCGGCGACGGGGTTGACCTGCACCTGTTCGCGTTCTGGTTCAGCCTGCCGTCCGCCTTGATGGCGCTGCTGGTCCAGCCGCTGACCCGGCGATTCGGCGCCGCCTACGCGGGCCTGCAGGGCGGCCTGATCGGACCCCTGCCGCGTCTGTCCGGCGTGCTGGCGGTGACGGCGCTGGCCGCGGTCGCCACGCCGCCCTTCCCCGGCTTCTTCGCCCTGCTGCGCGTGCTGCACGCGCTCGACTGGGCAGGCGCCGTCGTCGTCCTGGCCATCTGGCTGGTCTGGGGCTGGGCCGCGACGAAGCTGCTGCAGGGTTTCCTCTTCGGCGCCGACCGCGCGGCGCACAGCGTCGACATCGGCCGCGCCTCGACGCTGGCGTTCACCGGCGCGGCCGGGCTCTTCGTGGCGGCCGGCCTCTACCTGACCGGAGGCGGACTATGAACCTTGCACTCGGGCGACGCCTCAAGATTCGCGCCATGGCCCACGTGGCCGGGGAGCCGATCCCCTTCTTCTGGCCCATGCGCACCTTCATCCACCACAATCCGCTCTACGGTCTGGAACATCTGCCGTTCGAGCAGGCGGTCAGCGAGGGTGAACGCCTGTTCCATGCGCGCGGCTTCCTGCCGCGCCCGCTGCAGCAACGTTATCTGGCGTCAGGCAGGGTCGATCTCGCCGCGCTGGAGGATCAGGTGGAGCGCTTCCTCGCGATGCAGCCACACGTTGCCGGCCTCGACCTGCGACGCCTGCTGATGACGCTGCTCACGGAGATCGAGGAGCCGATCGGCCCCCCGCCTTCGCTCGCCGATGCCGCCGACATCCACGCCGCGCTGAACGGCTTTGCCATGCCGGAACGAACGATCGGCAGCGCAGCGCTCGCGGCGCAGGTCGGCGCCGACATGCCCCCCGGACGCCCGCTCTACGCCATCGTGGACATGCTCTTCGGCACGGAGATCGGCGCGACCCTGAATGAACTGGTGATCAAGAGCTGCCTCGATTTCTTCGACGAGGGCCAGTCGGTGTGGCAGATGCCCGGCCGTGAAAAGGGTCTGTTCGCCGCATGGAGCGCGGTGGCGCGGCGCAACCTGCGCCTGTTCATCCGCGGCCTGCACATCAAGCGCATCCTCGCCGTCGACGACACCCCCGAGGGCATCATCAGCCACGTCATGGACGAGCTGGGCGTGCCCGAGGACGACTGGATGAACCACTTCACCTGCGAGCTGACGCGGCTGCACGGCTGGGCCGGTTTCATCCGCTGGCGCGCGGGGGCCAAGCATTATCACTGGAGCCGCCACTATCCGGCCGACCTGGTCGACTATCTCGCGATCCGCCTGGTGCTGGGGCTGGCGCTGCTGCGTGAACACGCGCAGCGCAAGGGTACGCCGGCCAGCCTCGCCGACCTGTCGCGTTTCGTCGAGCAGCATCCCGAGGAAGCCTATCTGCGGCGCGAACTTCACGGTGGGCACGTGCAGCCGGAGATGGCGCACGCCGTCGAGGACGCGATCAGTTCAGCACGCCCCGCGCGCATCGCCCGCCTGCTGCCGGCCTATCTGGCACGCAAGCGCGAGCAGGAGACACGACGCCACGCCGACGCCCTGCGCAGGCTCGCGTCCCGGGCCGGACAGGCTGATGCCCTGCGGCGGCTCGCGCCCGAGGACGTTGCGCGGCTGACCGCCACGCTGACCCGCTTCGAGCAGGACGAAGGCCACATGTGGCTGGGTGCACAGGAGGCCCACTACATGGGTGGCCTGCTGCGCGGGCTGAATCTCGCGCCTTCCGTGCCGCGCGAGAAGCGCCCGTTCGCCCAGGTGCTGTTCTGCATCGACGTCCGCTCCGAACGCATCCGGCGCCATCTGGAAAAGGTCGGCGACTACCAGACCTTCGGCATCGCCGGCTTCTTCGGCGTGCCGGTGAGCTTCATCGGCCTCGACAAGGGCAGCGAAACCCATCTGTGCCCCGTGGTGGCGACCCCGAAGAACGTCGTGCTGGAACTCGCCATCACGCGCAGCGCCGACGAGCAGGCCTTCATGTCAGCGCTCGATCAGGTGTTCCATGAACTGAAGGCCTCGGTGCTGTCGCCCTTCATCACGGTCGAGGCCATCGGCCTCCTGTTCGGGCTGGACATGTTCGGCAAGAGCCTCGCGCCGCTCGCCTACAACCGCTGGCGCCAGCACCTGTACCCTGACAAGCCGGACAGCCGGTTGCTGCTCGACAAGCTGTCGCGCGAACAGGCGGAGTCCATCATCCGTTCGCTGCAGCGCGCGATGATCGTCAAGGCGGTGGGGCGCGAGCTCGACATCCAGCGCGAGGCGCTCACCGACGAGATGATCCGCGAACTGCGCGAGACGGCGCTGGGCAACCACGCCGGTCTCACGGATTTCGCGCGCGCGCTCAAGCTCGACGCCCAGGCCGAAGCACGCTTCATCGAGCGCCTGCGCAGCGTGTATCGCATCAACCGCGGCTACGCGCAGATCCAGCTCGAGCGCCTCGCACGCATCGGCTTCAGCCTCGACGAGCAGGTGCATTTCGTCAGCCAGGCGTTGCGTTCCATCGGCCTGACCGAAGGCTACTCGCGCTTCGTGCTGCTGGCCGGGCACGGCAGCACGTCCGAGAACAACCCGTACGAATCCGCGCTCGACTGCGGCGCCTGCGGCGGCAACCATGGCATCACCAACGCCCGCGTGCTGGCCCAGATCGCCAACAAGCCGGCGGTGCGCGCGCGCCTGCGCGAGCAGGGCATCGCGATCCCCGACGACACCTGGTTCGTCCCGGCCTTCCACAACACCACCACCGACGAACTGCGCCTGTTCGATCTCGATCTGTTGCCGCCCAGCCACCTCGTCTACACCGAGCGCCTGAGCAACGGCCTGCAGGCGGCCTCGCGCCTGTGCGCGGCCGAACGCATCGGCACGCTGGAGGGCGCGCCCGACGCCCCGGGCAGGGACGGCGACCCGGCGGGCGCCTACCGGCTGGCGCGGCGCAACGCCATGGACTGGTCGCAGGTGCGGCCGGAATGGGGGCTGGCACGCAACGCCGCCTTCGTCATCGGCCGCCGCAACATCACCGGTGCGCTCGATCTAGAGGGCCGCGTGTTCCTGCATTCCTACGACTACCGCTGCGATCCCAGGGGACGCCTGCTGGAGAACATCCTTGCCGGTCCGCTGGTCGTCGGCCAGTGGATCAACATGGAGCACTACTTCTCGGCGGTCGACAACGACCACTACGGCAGCGGCAGCAAGGTCTATCACAACATCGCCGGGCGCTTCGGCGTCATGACCGGCAACCTGTCGGACCTGCGCACCGGGCTGCCGGCGCAGACCGTGCTCAAGGACGGCCTGCCTTACCACGAGCCGCTGCGCCTGCTCACCGTGATCGAGGCCCCGTTCGCGCATGCGCGGGCGGCCATCGAAGGCGTGGTCAAGGT
>JAJZRT010000287.1 GCA_021802595.1 Pseudomonadota bacterium | reverse complement strand
GCCTCAGGCACGCGCCACCTTCCAGACGGTTCTGGCCAACTACAGCCAGGGCAAGGGTGATCTGACCGCTGCGATCACCGCCGAGCATCAGATCCACGAGGTCGACTTGCGCCTGCTTCAGACTCAGCTCGATGAGCAGGTCGAACTCGCCGCGGTCGAACGCCTGATCGGCGGTGATCTGTGAAGCGCGCCCTTATCGCTGTGTCTGCGGTCATCACCATCGGGCTCGGCACCGTGATTGGAATGGCAGGACAGGATCGGCCGCCACTCTACTACCAGGATCCGGACGGCAAGCCATTCTATGCCGCCGGCCCAAAGAAGGCGGCGGACGGGCGTGATTACAAGCCGGTCTTCATTGATAGTGCGATGGCCCAAGCCGCCGCTCTGCCTGCGCCGCCGGCAAAGCAAGCAGGTGGCGCACAGCGCATTCTCTACTACCGCAATCCAATGGGTCTGCCGGACACATCGCCCAAGCCCAAGAAAGATTCCATGGGCATGAACTACCTGCCCGTTTACGCTGACGAGGGCACCCAAGGCGATCCGCCCGGCACGGTTCGGATCGCCCCCGGCCGCTTGCAGATCCTGGGCGTACGGACCGAAGCCGTAGAGATGCGGCCGGCAGCCACGCGGGCGGTTCAGGCAACCGGCATTTTGCAGTTCGATGAGCGGCACCTGGCGACGGTCACGACAAGGGTGCCCGGCTGGATCGAACACTTGGCCGTGGCCGCAACGGGTGATCCGGTCAAACGCGGTCAGGTTCTGGCCGAGATCTACGCCCCTGACCTGGTGGCGTCCGAGGAAGAATACCTCGTCGCGACCCGGATGGGCGGCGCCATCGGCGCAGCGTCCGACCAACGTCTGCGCGCCCTCGATATCCCCGCGGAGGAAATTGCCCGATTGCGCCGAACCGGCCGCTCGGCCAGGCGCATCCCGGTCCTGGCGCCGGCCGATGGTGTGATCATCGACAAACCCGTGCAGGAGGGCATGCGGGTGGATGCCGGCGAGGCGCTCTACAAAACCGCCGATCTCTCCGACCTGTGGTTAATCGCGCAGGTGCAGGAGCAGGATCTGGGCGCAATCCAGCCCGGACAGATAGTGCGCGCCACTTTCGTCGCGTTCCCCGGTCGAACCTTCGAAGGCAAGGTCGATTTCATCTACCCGTCTCTGTCGGCCGAGACGCGGACGGCGCGCGTGCGGATCGTGCTGCCCAATCCGGATGGTGCGCTGCGGGCCGCGATGTATGCGGAGGTGCAGGTCGACGCCTCATCAAACGGACAGCCGGCCCTCACCGTGCCCAACTCCGCCGTGCTCGACAGCGGCACACATCAGGTGGTCCTGGTGGCGCGGGGCGAAGGGCGCTTCAAGCCACGATCTGTCCATCTCGGCATTCACGGCGATGACTGGGTTCAGGTGCTGGACGGCGTCAAACCCGGTGAGCAGGTCGTCGTCGACGCCAACTTCCTGATCGACGCGGAAAGCAACCTGCGCGCCGCCCTACAAGGGTTTGCCGATGGCGCTAAATCCCCGGCCACTCAGGGAGCGACGCCATGATCGGCCGGCTCATCGAGCTTTGCGCTCGCAACAAGATGTTGGTGCTGCTCGCAACCTTCATGCTCGTCGGCGTCGGCATCTGGTCCGTGGCCAATACACCGCTCGACGCTCTCCCCGACCTCTCTGACACCCAGGTCATCGTCTACACCGACTACCCAGGACAGGCGCCGCAGGTCGTCGAGGACCAGGTGACCTATCCGCTCACGACGGCGCTGCTGGCCGTGCCGCACGCCAAGGTCGTGCGCGGATTTTCGGACTTCGGTCTCTCATTCGTCTACGTGGTGTTCGACGATGGGACCGATCTCTACTGGGCGCGCTCGCGCGTCCTGGAATATCTCAACTTCGCAGCCAAGCGCCTCCCGGAGGGAGTCACGCCCGCATTGGGGCCGGATGCCAGCGGCGTCGGTTGGGTCTACGAATATGTCGTGCTTGGCGCCCAGCGCACGTTGGCAGAATTGCGCAGCATCCAGGATTGGATCGTACGCTACAACCTCGTCACCGCGAAGGGCGTCGCCGAGGTCGCCAGCGTCGGTGGTTTCGAGAAGCAATACCAGGTCGTCGTCGATCCCCGGAAGCTGCAAGCCTACGGCATCCCGCTCGACCGCGTGTCCGACGCCATCCGCGCCAGCAACCGCGATGTCGGCGGCCGCACGATCGAGATGAGCGAGACGGAGTACATGATCCGCGGCCGGGGCTACCTGCGCAATATGCAGGATCTCGGCAACGTCGTGCTCAAGGCCGATCCAAGCGGATCGGGCACGCCCGTGCTACTCAAGGACGTGGCCCGGATCGAACTCGGACCTGACGAACGACGCGGCATCGCCGAGATGAACGGCACCGGCGAGGTGGTGGGCGGCATCGCTCTGAAACGCGATGGCGCGGACGCGCTGACGACGATCGACAACATCAAGGCCAAGATCGAGGAGCTGAAGCCAGGCCTGCCCGAAGGCGTGTCGATCGAGCCGGTCTACGACCGCTCGCAGCTCATCGACAGCGCGATCCACACGCTAAAACATACGCTGGTCGAGGAGAGCCTGATCGTCGCTGCAGTTTGCGTCATCTTCCTGCTGCATGTGCGCAGTGCGCTGGTCGCGATCCTGACCCTGCCGATCGGCGTACTGCTCGCCTTTGCCGGCATGCATGCGCTCGGCATCGGCTCGAACATCATGAGCCTGGGCGGCATCGCGATTGCGCTCGGCGCCATGGTGGATGCGGCGATTGTGATGATCGAGAACGCCCACAAGCATGTCGAGCGGTTGAAGCCCGGGGAGCCGCGCGGACCGGCGCTTATCGCAGCGGCCAAGGAAGTTGGGCCGTCGCTGTTCTTTAGCCTGCTGGTGATCGTGGCCTCGTTCTTGCCGGTCTTTGCCCTCGAAGACCAGGAAGGAAGGCTGTTCAAGCCACTGGCTTACACGAAGACCTTCGCGATGGCCGGTGGTGCGATCCTATCGGTCACGCTGGTGCCGGTGCTGATGCTGTTCTTCGTCCGCGGCCACATCGTCCCGGAAGCCAGGAATCCAATCAATCGGGTGCTGATCTGGCTCTATCGCCCGGTCATCCGTCTTGTCCTGCGCATTCCCTCGCTCGCGGTGATCGTTGCTGTCGCCGTGCTGGGTGTCACGATCTGGCCGGCATCGCAGCTTGGCAGCGAATTCATGCCCAGCCTGAATGAAGGCACCCTGCTGTTCATGCCGGTGACTCTGCCCGGCCTGTCGGTGACCAAGGCGGCAGAGCTTCTTCAGACCCAGGATCGGATCATCAAGTCGTTCCCGGAAGTTGCCTCGGTCTTCGGCAAGGCCGGCCGGGCAATGACCGCGACCGACCCGGCACCGGTCGAGATGAGCGAGACGGTAGTCAACCTGAAGCCTCCGAGCGAATGGCCCGCGGGCATGACCGTCGACAAGCTCATCGCCGACATGAATGCGGCGCTCCAACTACCAGGCGTCAGTAACGCCTGGACCATGCCGATCAAGGCGCGCATCGACATGCTTAGCACAGGCATCCGGACGCCGGTCGGGGTCAAGGTGTTCGGCCCGGACCTCCAGGAACTGGATCAGTTGGCAACCGACGTTGTGAAAGTGGTCCACGACGTGCCCGGCACCACGAGCGCCTTCGCGGAACGCCAGGAGGGAGGCCATTACATCGAGATCGTGCCGGATCGCGAAGCCGCCGCGCGTTACGGATTGTCGGTAGACGACGTGCAGAAGGTCGTCGCCACCGCGCTGGGCGGTGAGACCGTCACCACCACAGTGGAAGGGCGCGAGCGCTACGGCGTGAACGTCCGCTATCCACGTGCGCTACGCGATGATCCGGAGGCGATCGCCAGCCAGGTGCTGGTGCCCACGATGGGCGGCGCGATGGTGCCGCTCGGCCAAATCGCCCGCGTGCGGGTCACCATGGGACCGCCCAGCATCCGCACCGAGAACGCGCAGCCAGTGGCCTATATCTACGTCGATCTCGAAGGCCGCGACCTTGGCGGGTATGTGGCCGAGGCGTCGCGAAAGGTGGCCGAGCAGGTCAAGCTGCCGCCCGGCTACCACATCGAGTGGAGCGGCCAGTTCGAGTACCTGCAGCGCGCCGAGGCCAAACTCAGAGTGGTGGTGCCGGCGACCCTGGTCGTGATCCTGGTGCTGCTGTTCCTGAATTTCGGCCGGCTGACCGAGACGCTGATCGTGATGCTCTCGGTGCCCTTCGCGCTGGTCGGGGGCGCCTGGCTGATGTGGTGGCTGGGCTACAATATGAGCGTGGCGGTGGCGGTCGGCTTCATCGCGCTTGCCGGTGTCGCCGCCGAGACCGGCGTGGTCATGCTGATCTACCTCGACCATGCGCTTTCCGACATCCGGCAGCAGCGTCTTGTCGAAGGCAAGGCGTTGAGCCGCGCGGATTTGCGTCGGGCGATCATGACCGGAGCGGTGGAACGAGTCCGGCCGAAGATGATGACGGTGGTTGCGATCATGGCGGGGCTGCTGCCGATCCTCTGGAGCAATGGCACCGGCTCCGAAGTCATGCGGCGCATTGCCGTTCCGATGGTCGGCGGGATGGTCTCCTCTACGATCCTGACGCTGCTGGTCATCCCGGCGATCTACGCGATCGTCAAAGGATGGCGCTTGCCGCGGGACAGCATCGTGTCGGCGACCGCGCGCGAACCTGCGCCATCGTCGAGACGATCAACGGCCTCTACAAGGCCGAGGTGATCCACCGGCGCGGACCGTGGCGCAG
Organism: Pseudomonadota bacterium; assembly: GCA_021802595.1. The sequence continues at coordinate 798 of JAJZRT010000287.1, read as the reverse complement.
CTTCGAGGCGGTCGAGTTTGCGACGCTGACCTGGGTCGATTGGTTTAACCATCTTGAGCGGCCCCATCATCATGCCTATACTACTGACATGACCCTGGGTCGCATCGGCTGGTTCATGTCGTGGCTGTCCGTTATCGCCCTCATCCTCACGGTGGCGATGCCGCAGCGCGTGATGGCGGTGCCCATGACGGTCATGATGCAGACGACCCACTGTGCGGATTGTCCGGACGATGCGCCGGTGCCGGGCAAGGTAACTGGCGATCACGCAAAGGCTTTGCCCTGTGGTCCGAGCATGTGCGTTGGTGCGCTCGCCGCTGTTCTGCCCGCGCCTGACGTCGTCAACGCGACGGTCTGGCAGCCGACTGTCTATGCGCCCGGCCCGCTTGCTGGTCCGAGCGGATGGCCGCTGGCTCCCGATCCCATACCCCCGAGACCCCCCGTCCAGGTCTGACGGCGGCGCTGCGAGCGTCCGCCTGACACCGGAAATGCGCGTGCCAACACGCCGGCGCTGCGCCGATTTGGACGGAGAACATGACAACATCATTCTTGCCGGCGCTCAGCCGTCGGCGGCTGTTGACGACCGTGGCAGCGAGTTCTGTTGCGGTAATTGCCTCGCAATCCAACCGGCTGCACGCAGAAGCCGAATCACCAAAGATCTCGCGGATTCGGCCAGCGCCGGCCGAAGTCTCGATGGTCGGCGACAAAGCCCCGGCCACCGCGGTCTGGGCCTACAACGGCGTCACGCCCGGACCCGTGCTGCGGCTGCGCCAGGGCACGCTTTTCCGCGCGACGGTCGAG
>JAJZRT010000286.1 GCA_021802595.1 Pseudomonadota bacterium | reverse complement strand
GAGGTAGTGGACAGGTGCACTTCGGGCAGGTCCGGGTCATGGGCTCCGCCAGGGCGCCTTATTGAGTAATAGTGTAGCCCTTGGGGGGCGACGGGAAGGATGCAGATCACGGTCGAGCCCGCACGGGACTATTCATTCCCGCTTTGGGATCTGATGTGGCCATTCGAATAGCTGGTTCGCATCTGATACCTGCCGGGGTGTCTATGCGTACTATTCGGCCTTTGCTGACGTTCGCCGAGCTTCAGGCATTGGTCAGCTCTGTTACCGAAAGCTGCCCTCCTGTATGCTAACGGCCAGACCCACAAGTGCGCAGCGCCTTTGCGCTGGAATGCGCAGATAAGTCACGCGGTCTAGCGGAAGAACTTATCTAGAAAACGCTTTAGCCAGCCCCATGCTTGTTGCCACCACGGCCATGCAACCTTTCCGAAATAGGCGCTCTTAAGGGCGTCATCGTACGCGCGGCCTTGGCGGATCTCGGCCTTAGTCATCGGCCCTGCCCAGACGACGCGGTTATCCTTAATCCAATAATGTGACTGGCAGGGATCGTTCCAGTTGCCGATCGACGGAGTCAGAGAGACAAGACCTGCGTGTTCCGCCAATGCGTATTCGGTTTCGCGCAGCGGTGTGACGATCTTTGTACCGCAGCCGCAGCAGCACAGATGACTTGCCGTCCTAAACTTCTTGGAGATATAAAGAACTCCGTATTCAAGTGTTTTCGGGATGAACTCAACGTACATGGGTCGCACCGAGTGCGACTTCACTTTCTGTCCTCCTTTATGAGAGCCTGCGTTGAAACGGTGTACAAGGAGTGATGCTCGCGGACGTCGTCGGCATAGAAGCCTCGCATCCGCTTCCACTTGTTGACCGCCAGCGCAGCGTTCAACATGTTCAGGTCTGCGACTTGAATGTTGCGGTAAATCTCCTCGATGGGGGGCGCCGCGAAAGACACTACCTCGGCGATGTGGCCGTGGCAGTCGGGTGTGCCGACGGTGAAGCGACAGATGCCGCGGAGGCGGTTCTCCGCATCGAGTGCCACGTCCATACCGACGTCGATGAAGGCAACGTTCATGGCGATCAAACCCTCGAGAATCGCTTTGCGCACTTTCGGATCGTCGATCGCGACAAACACGAAGTCGAACCCCTGGAATTCAAATAGCCGATCGGCTGACGCGCGATACGGATGACGGATGATCCCGAGGTGCATTTTGTCGTAAATGGACCCGAACCAGTCGACCTTCTTCGGCTCTTTGAGCTCCTCGATATGGGGTGCGCCGGGTGCTCTAAACGCGTTGTGGAGTACGAAGACATCGCCGTCGTAGAGGTGAATCTCGGCAACGGGCGTCTTTGCCAGCAAATCGAGTATGTACGAACCGGTTCCGCCAAGACCAATGATGGCGATGCGGCGCGCCAGCAGTTTCGCGGTGGCCGCACCGATTCCCGCTAGGGTTGTGGCCATATCCGGGTAGCGAAATATGCGAGCCTGCGCCTCGACGACCGCTGGCACCGGCTTCTCACTTCTCGGATCGCAGGTGGGATCGATGACTAGGGCTTCGTGCCAGATCATCTGGACGTAGGTCCAAATCTTCTCATGCAGATTCGAATATGCCGTCTTGTCGACACGCTTCCGAGAGAAGGCAACGGAAGTGATGATGCCGTCGCCCTTATTCTCCTCCGCGAAATTGGAAATCATTTCTTTGATCACGCGACCGCCTGAGTCGCAGGGCGGCTCCCCAATCCACCAGCACTGATGATTGTTCACTGGATTGACCGTCTTGCCATCCGCGTCGATTTCAAGTGGGCAGTAGAGTATGCCAAGGACCACCTCGCGCCTTGAATTCACGGCGGGAACGCACTCGACCAGAAGATGGTAAGCTGCACCCTGGACGACTCGGAGGCGGAAACCGTCCGCCTCCAGTCGCTGAAGGTCCGGACTACGACTTATCTGTATTCCGGACATCGAAGTTCATTCCTTCGACCACCTCGACCGACTGACCTAGCCGCAGCGCACCCTCCTGCCCGTCGGGCTTCGTCCAGGAGACGCTATAACGAATATCGCCTCCGGTGGGTCCGTGCGGGAAGGCCAGCTTCACAGCCTCTTCATACGTCATCCGGCGGCGATGCCAGACCTCGGCCACGCCGTTGATCGTGATGTCGAAAGTCACCTCATGCGAGTCATGCCCCGTAAGCATCGAGCTGTCAGTAGTTGATTCCATAGCGGTTCTCTCCGTAAAAGCACCATTGTGCACCCCGCCCGGGGTGAACTTATAAATAGTATATACTATAAAGATATAGTTTAAATATATTTCTTATATGTTCCCAGTTGACATTACGTATGCATTTGATTATTTTAGATACAAAGTAGGAGGTACAACATGGAAAAGCGTGTGATGACGCTCGCCCTGAATGATCGCGAAATGCAGATACTGGAGCAGCTCGCCGAACGCCATGGTTTAACCAAGGTCGGCGTGCTGCGTCAGGCGCTACGCGCCTACCAGTTCCTCGATGAGCGTGCGAATCAGGGTCAGAAGCTCTTTATTGAGGACCCGCTGACAAAGGAAAAGACCGAACTCGCCCTAATGGTAGCGTGACAGTAAACCCATCATCCTAGAGATGACAGGCGGAATGGCCTGCCCCCGATGCTCACACAAGTCCAAGGACGGGTCTGGGGGTGCATCGATCCAATTCGTGGCCAAGTTCCATGGAGAAAGTTTGTTCGGCGATGACCGTCCTGATTGACGAAATCGAGCTGATCCGTGCCGGCGGCAATACCGTGGTATTGGCCCAGATCTACCTCGATTTGGACGAGCGCCATCTCCGCGACCACGAGCTCTCGTGGCGGCCGCCGATGCTGCAGGCAGCACGATCTTTGCGGGCAGCCTGCACGGATGCGGAAGGCAGCGTGGACGTCGCCAAATTCGGCGCCGAACTTGCCCGCCTGCGGTTAGAGGACTTCCACTGGGACTGGCGAAAGCTCCATTCGCAATTCGCGGCTCGATCTGGCTGCTCTGGGCTCGCTATCGAATGCGACGGACACACACAGGGTCTCATGATCATTGACACCGAAAACCACGCGAGCCGCTTGCAGCCGAAGGGGCAAACGATCGCTTACGTAGAATTTTTGACTTCCGCACCCTGGAATCGGGGCACTTTCATTCCCACGGTGCGCTTCGCCCTGACGGGCTATGCGCTCATAGCCACTGCGATTAGTGTCAGTCGTCGCGGCTCCCTCGGCGGTCGCGTGGGACTTCACTCGGTCAGCGGCTCTGTCGACTTCTATGCCAACAAGTGCGGCATGACATCCTTTGGACCTGACGCGATGAAGAAAGGACTAGTCTACCTGGAGATGTCGTCTCGAAAGGCCGACGCTTTTCTCGACAAGCTGGCTGAGCGCCGAGGTGCGCCATGAAATTGAATCTTCCAAAAGGTTGGGCTAGCGGGTTTCCTGTCGACGGCGATGAGCACGCCTTCGCGGGACCCCCTTCGGACGCAGCGGATATCCTCTCTGAACTCGAGATCTACGATGTCGCTGCACCGGCGTTGCGGCAATATGCCGGTGAAATGATTCGACTTGGCTGGCTATCAGGCGATGCAAATAAGGATGATAACGCGCAGTTGCAGATGATCGTAACGCTACTTCACGGCTATCCCCAGTCTTCGCCTGCGCTGCTACGTGGCTCACTTGAGGTTACAGTGGTCGAGAAACTCAAAGACCCACGTCTCACGGCTTGGTTGTCCCATTTGAACTGGCTAAGTACCCGCGAACGAATTGAGTCTCCGTACGAGCCGGGTAGCGTTAATGTTGATACGATCCGACAGATTGCCAAAATGAGCGTGTACGGGGACGGACCGGTTCGGGCTATGACACTCCTGCACAAATTGGGCGTCTCTGTGCACGTGACAAGGGCCATGCTTGGCACTCGCGTGGATGGTTGCGCTTTTTGGTGTCTTGCGAATCGTCCGTTGATCGGCCTGAGCTTGCGCTACGATCGACTGGATAATTTCTGGTTTTCTCTTCTGCACGAGTGCGCCCACGTTGCCCTTCATGTGACCGGTCCGAATCAAGCGTTCGCCGATGATTTCTCAGTACGCGATGCGCTCGAAGACGTGGAAGTCGAAGCCAACCTCGTCGCGGCAGATAGCGCCATTCCGCGCGCCATATGGAAGAGAAGTGAGGCCGCCAGATGGCCGACGCCCACAAACATTCAGCGTGTTGCGAGCGAGGCCGAAGTGCATCCAAGCATCGCAGCGGGACGGATTCGATATGAGAAGAACGATTACACGCTATTTAGCAAGCTCGTTGGCCAAGGCGAAGTGTCGAAGCTATTTGGAATCTAGCAGCAGGATATCCGGCCCCGAATCGTGTTGTACGTACCTATTATAAAATCCAAACGCGGTGAGTTCTCCGCGCTTCGCCTTCTGCATGAGGATATCAAGGCGCAGATCAGACCGTTTATGGATGTTCTGCCTCCGAATCGCTTCGCGAGCACACCGAAGACGCTTGCCGAACAGCTCACGTGGATTACAGATCACATCGCCGCAGCGTGGCGCGGATCGTTGTGGGTAGATACCTTCGACGTGGGGCCAGCGATTATCAGCGGAAGGCAGGTCGCCATCGAATTCATCTGTCGCGCCTTGCGTACGAGGGACCTAGTCCCTGTGCCGGTCACAGGTTTCCAGCGTGAGGCCGCCCATGATCAAGCCGTCGCGAGACTTCTTTCGGAAGCTGATACGGGAGTTTGTCTTCGTCTCGAAGAAGAGGATCTTCTCCTGCCGGCGAAGTTGCCAACGCTCTTAGATGGGAAGATGAAATTGCTGAATGTTGCTCCGCCCAGTATTGATCTCCTCATTGACTTACGGTATTTGGGTACAGAACCGACAGCGACGCGTGTTCAGATGTTGCTGCGCGCCTTTCAAAGTCTCCAGAATTTGGATGCGTGGCGATCGATTATCTTGGCCGGTTCTTCGATGCCAAATTCCTTAGAGGGCGTGTGTGATCGTGGCTCACACGGGTACTTAGACCGTCTGGAATCGGATATATGGTTGGCGATTCAGAGCTCGGCATTAAACTGAAGTTGCTGACCGTCCCAAATAGATTTCCCTTGCCGTTCAGGCCTTTTGGCAGAAATCCGGTTGCCGCGTTCTGACTACACTGCCATCTGACCGATCAGATCCATCGCCTGCCGCTGCAGCGGATTCGATTGGGTCGTCACGGTGAAGGTCGGGGCATCGCTCGCAGTCGAGGTCCGGCACGTGTTGCGGACGATGGTCGCAAGCTCGGCGAGCAAGGTGGCGAAGCTGTGGATGGGGGTGCCGTCCCCGTGGTGCCGGCGCGCGGTCTTGGTCCGGGCGCTTTCGGACCGTTGCGCGGGCGCCACCGGATCAGCGATGGCCTTGGCGGCCTGATCCTCATCGGCGAAGAGGAGTGGGCACCAGGCCTCTTTCAGATGCCACTCGACATGGTAGGCGAGCATACAGAGGAAGATGTGCGCCTTCACACGCTCGGCTAAGCGGTGATGGATCGGACGAATCTTCAAGTCGACGGTCTTCATCGAACGAAACGCCCGCTCGAC